>JAPSIJ010000054.1 GCA_031178805.1 Cellulomonas sp.
CCGGAGCCGGTGCGCCGGCCCGGCGGCGGCGCCGGGCGGCACGTGCTCGGCGCGCTCGTCGGCCTGCTGGTCGGCGCGGTCGGCGTGTGGACGGTGCTGTTCGGCCAGTCCCGGGTCCTCGCGGCGCAGGCGCCCGCCTGGGACGCGTCCTACGACGTGCTCGGCGTGGTGCTGGTGACGGTGGGCGTGCTGGTGCTCGCGCTGGTGCTCGGCCTCGGGCTGTGGACGCCGGCGGTGCCGCTGACGGCGGGGCTGGTCGCGAGCGTGGTCGGCGTGGTGCTGCTCTACGTCCCGGCGACCACGCACGCGGACGTGGTGCGGTGGGTGGCGACGGACGCGACCGAGGGGTCGGTGGTGCGCGCGACGGTCACGGCGACGTCCGGCGCGGTGTTCGTCATGGGCGCGCTGCTGCTCGTCGCCGGGCTCGTGCTGGCGGTCGCCCGGCGCCGCCGGCTGCCCCGCGTCTGACGCCGCCGGGCCTGCGACCACGAGGTTCACCTGCTCCCGGGACGAAAGTCCTACTAGAGTGCCGAGGAGACGCGGCGATCCCGCCCGCGCCAGTCCGCACCGACGTCGTTGCGCTGGAGGAACCCCGTGGCCCTCGACAGCCCCGCCCCCGCCCCCTCCGACGGCGCGTCCGCGCCCGGTCTGGAGAACCTCCTGCAGGAGGACCGCCGCTTCCCGCCGGACCCCGCGTTCGCCGCGCAGGCGAACGCCCACGCCGAGCTCTACTCCTGGGCGAACGCGTCCCCGCTCGAGTTCTGGGCGGAGCAGGCGCGCTCGCTGCTCGACTGGGCCGAGCCGTTCCAGGAGGTGCTCGACTGGTCGGGCGCGCCCGTCGCGCGGTGGTTCGCCGACGGCCGCCTCAACGCCGCGTACAACGCCGTCGACCGGCACGTCGAGGCGGGCCACGGCGACCGGGTCGCCCTGCACTTCGAGGGCGAGCCCGGCGACACCCGCACGCTCACCTACGCGGACCTGCAGCGCGAGGTCAGCCGGGCCGCGAACGCCCTCACGGCGCTCGGCGTGCAGACCGGCGACCGCGTGGCGATCTACCTGCCGCTGATCCCGGAGGCCGTGATCGCGATGCTGGCGTGCGCCCGGATCGGCGCGCCGCACTCCGTGGTGTTCGGCGGGTTCTCGGCCGAGGCCCTGCACTCCCGCATCCTCGACGCCGAGGCGCGGGTCGTCATCACCGCGGACGGCGGCTACCGGCGCGGCAGCGCGAGCGCCCTCAAGCCGACGGTGGACGAGGCCCTCGCGAAGGGCAGCGGCGACGTGGTCCGCAGCGTGCTGGTGGTGCGCCGCACCGGGCAGGACGTGCCCTGGACCGAGGGCCGGGACGTCTGGTGGCACGACGCCGTGGCCGGCGCGAGCGACCAGCACGAGCCGGTGGCGCTCGAGGCCGAGCACCCGCTGTTCATCCTCTACACCTCGGGCACCACGGGGAAGCCGAAGGGCATCTTCCACACCACCGGCGGGTACCTGACCCAGGCGGCGTGGACGCACCTCAACGTCTTCGACCTCAAGCCCGAGACGGACGTTTACTGGTGCACCGCCGACGTCGGCTGGGTCACCGGGCACACCTACGTCGTCTACGGGCCGCTGGTGAACGGCGCCACGCAGGTGATCTACGAGGGCACCCCCGACACCCCGCACCGCGGCCGGTGGTGGGAGATCGTGCAGAAGTACGGCGTCTCGATCCTCTACACGGCGCCCACGGCGATCCGGACCTGCATGAAGTGGGGCGAGGAGATCCCCGCGGGCTTCGACCTGAGCAGCCTGCGGGTGCTGGGCTCGGTGGGCGAGCCGATCAACCCCGAGGCGTGGACCTGGTACCGGCGGGTCGTCGGCGGCGACCGCACGCCCGTGGTCGACACCTGGTGGCAGACCGAGACCGGCGCGATCATGATCAGCCCGCTGCCCGGGGTGACGGTGGCGAAGCCGGGCTCCGCGCAGACCCCGCTGCCCGGCATCGCGGCCGACGTCATCGACGACGACGCCCGCCCGGTGCCGAACGGCTCCGGCGGCTACCTCGTGCTGACCGAGCCGTGGCCGTCGATGCTGCGCGGCATCTGGGGCGACGAGCAGCGGTTCCGGGACACCTACTGGTCGCGGTTCCGCGGCACGTACTTCGCGGGCGACGGCGCCAAGAAGGACGAGGACGGCGACATCTGGCTGCTCGGCCGGGTGGACGACGTGATGAACGTGTCGGGGCACCGGCTGTCCACCACGGAGATCGAGTCGGCGCTGGTGTCGCACCCGACCGTGGCCGAGGCGGCGGTGGTCGGCGCGGCCGACGACACCACCGGGCAGGCCGTGGTGGCGTTCGTCATCCTCCGCGGCGACGCGGTGCAGGGGACCCCCGAGGAGGTCGCGACCGAGCTGCGGGCGCACGTCGCGCAGCAGATCGGCCCGATCGCCAAGCCGCGGACGATCCTGGTGGTCCCGGAGCTGCCGAAGACCCGGTCCGGGAAGATCATGCGCCGGCTGCTGCGGGACGTCGCGGAGCACCGGCAGGTCGGCGACGCCACCACGCTGGCCGACGCCTCGGTGATGGACCTCATCCAGGCAGGGTTGGGGAAGCCCACGGACTGAGCACGGGGAATCATCCGGGCGCGCGCGTCCTTACACTCGGCGGGTGCCCGTGGCGGGCACCCGCCGGGCCCCGTTCGGGCCCCAGGACGGACGAGCCGGATCGAGCAGGGGGACGCGACGTGACCGGGTGGGACCTCACCGCGCGCCGTGCCGTCGACCTGCGCCGGGTCGCCAGCGCGCTCTGTCGCTGAGCCGCGCCCCGTCCCGCACGTCCCGTCCACCCTGGGCCGCGCCCCGCCGCGCCCGCCGAAAGGCTCCCGCATGTCCTCGACCGCTCCGGCACGCCCGCGCTCGCGCGCCCGTCGCCTGCTGACGAACTTCGGCTTCCAGATCATCGCCGCCCTGGTGCTGGGCGTCGCCCTCGGCTGGGTGGCGCTCTCCCTCGGGCCGGTGGCCGCCGGCACCGACGCCGAGTCGCCGAACTGGCTGACCACGACGCTCGACACGATCGGCTCGTCCTTCGTCACCCTGCTGAAGGCGATCGTCCCGCCGCTGATCTTCACGGCCATCGTCGCCTCCGTCGCCAACCTGCAGAACGTGGCGAACGGCGCCCGCCTCGCCTGGCGGACCCTGCTGTGGTTCGCGATCACCGCGCTGATCTCCGTGGTGATCGGCATCGGCCTGGGCCTGGTGCTCCAGCCGGGCCGGCACACCACGCTCAGCATCGACCAGGGCGCCGAGCCCACCCGCACCGGCTCCTGGCTCGACTTCCTCGACGGCCTGATCCCGGGCAACGTCCTCGGCCTCGGCGCCAGCACCACCGCCCAGGACGACGGCTCCCTGAGCACGTCCGTCAGCTTCAACGCCCTGCAGATCGTGGTCGTCGCGATCGCCGTCGGCATCGCGGTGCTGCGTACGGGCGCCAAGGCGGAGCCGTTCCTCGGCTTCATCCGCTCCGCGCTCGCCGTCGTGCAGACGGTGCTGTGGTGGGTCATCCGGCTCGCGCCGCTCGGCACGCTCGGCCTGGTCGGCAACGCCGTCGCGTCCTACGGCTGGGACTCGCTGGCCTCGCTCGGCCGGTTCGCGATCGCCATCTACGTCGGCCTCGCGCTGGTGCTGTTCGTCGTCTACCCGGTCCTGCTGCGGGTCAACGGCCTGAGCATCGGCCGCTGGTTCCGCGGCGCCTGGCCGGCCATCCAGCTGGCGTTCGTGTCCCGCTCCTCCATCGGCACCCTGCCGGTCACGCAGCGGGTCACCGAGCGCAACCTCGGCGTGCCGTCCGAGTACGCGTCGTTCGCCGTGCCGCTGGCCTCCACCACCAAGATGGACGGCTGCGCCTCGATCTACCCGGCCGTCGCCGCGATCTTCGTCGCGCAGATCTTCGGGGTGGACCTCTCGGTCCTCGACTACGTCCTGATCGCGTTCGTCTCGGTCGTCGGCTCCGCGGCCACCGCGGGCCTCACCGGCGCGATCGTCATGCTGACCCTGACCCTGTCCACCGTGGGCCTGCCGCTGGCCGGCGTCGGCCTGCTGCTCGCCATCGACCCGATCCTGGACATGGGCCGCACCGCGGTGAACGTCGCCGGCCAGGTGCTGGTGCCGACGATCGTGGCCAAGCGCGAGGGCATCCTCGACCAGGCGCAGTACGACTCCGCGCAGGCGGAGGACCTGTTCGCCGACGAGGAGGCGGACGCCGCCCCGGCCGCGGGCCGCGAGGTCGGGGAGGCGCGCGAGCCCGTCGCGGCGCGCTGACCGACCCGCACGCGAGAGCCGCCGGCCCCGCTCCCCCTCAGGGGGGCGGGGCCGGCGGCTCTCGTGCGTGCGGCGGGCGTCAGCGGGCGGGGTGCGTGAGCTCCCCGGTCCGCGCGACGCCGCCCAGCCAGTGCGCGCTGGGCTTCGGGGTGCGCGCGAAGGTCTCCCGGTCCCAGCCGATCAGGCCGAAGGTCGGCGCGTAGGAGCCCCACTCGTAGTTGTCGAGCGCGGACCAGTGCAGGTAGCCGCGCACGTCGATGCCGTCGGCCATCGCGTCGTGCAGCCCGACCAGCGCGTCGTGCGTGTAGTCGATCCGGCGCGCGTCGTCCTGCGTCGCCATGCCGTTCTCGGTGACCACGACCGGGACCCCGCCGGTGCGCTCCCACGCGTTCCGGACGCCGATGCCCAGGGCGGGCGGGAAGTACTCCCAGCCGGTCAGCGTGGTCTCCGCGCCCTCGGGCACCGGCAGCGGGTTGCCCTCCGGGTCGATGAACGTCCGCAGGTACGCCTGGACGCCGATCCAGTCGTCGCCCTTCGCGGCGTCGAGGAAGATGTCCTCGCGCGGGTAGCCGTACGCCTTCGTGGCCTCCTCGGCGCCGGGCGCCGCGTGGTACGCCTGGGTGGCGACCGACCAGCCGGACCGGACCTGCGGCAGCTGCGCCAGTACGGCCCGCGAGCGCCGGTGCGCGTCGATCAGCGCGTCGGTGATCTGCGGGTCGGGCGCCGGCAGCCGGGACGCCGTCATCTCGGTGCCCTCCTCGCCGCGGGTCATCGCGACCATGTTGGGCTCGTTGATGGTGCAGACCCACTCGACGTCGTCGCCGAGCACGGGCAGCGCGATCTCGGTGAACCGCTCGAACAGCTCCGGCGCGGCCGGGTTCCGCCAGCCGCCGAGCCGGGCGAACCAGCGCGGGTGCGTGAAGTGGTGCAGCGTCACCGAGGGGGTCAGGCCGTGCTCGCGGCAGGTGTCGACCATCCGCCGGTAGTGCGCGAGCTCCGCCTTCGACACGAAGCCCTGCTCCGGCTCGATGCGGGCCCACTCGATGCTGAACCGGTAGGCGTTCATGCCCAGGGACGCCAGCAGCGCGATGTCCTCCGGGTACCGGTGGTAGGAGTCGGCGGCGTCGCCGGACGGCTCGGCGAGGTCCGTGCCCGGCGCGTGCTCGCGCACCCACCAGTCGGAGTTCACGTTGTTGCCCTCGATCTGGTGCGCGGCGGTGGCGGCGCCCCAGAGGAAGCCCTCGGGGAAGCGGCGGGAGGTCATGACGGCAGGGTCCTTCCGGTGGTGCGGGGTTCGGGGGGCGGACGCCGGGGCGTCCGGGCGTCACTTCAGGCCGGCGGTGGCCACGCCCTGGATGAAGTACCGCTGCAGCGCGACGAACAGCAGCAGGATCGGCGTGATGACGAGCACCGCGCCGGCGAGCAGCAGGCCGTAGTCGGTCGCCTGCTGGCCCGTGGAGTACAGGGACAGCGCGACGGGCAGCGTGTACATGTCCTGGCTCTGCGCCGCGACGAGCGGCCAGAGGAAGTTGTTCCACGAGCCGAGGAACGTGAGGATGCCGAGCGTCGCCAGCGGCGGGCCGCACAGCGGCATGACGACCCGCGCGAAGACGCGCAGCTCGCCGGCGCCGTCGATCCGCGCGGCCTCCATCAGCGGCTCGGGGATGCCGAGCATGAACTGCCGCATCAGGAACACGCCGAGCGGCTGCGTGAGGAACGGCAGGATCAGCGCCGGGTACGTGTTCAGCAGCCCCAGCGAGGTCACCTGGACGAACAGCGGCACGAAGGTGACGACGCCGGGCACCATCAGCATGACCATGACCAGCGAGAACAGGACCTTCTTGCCGGGGAAGTCCATCTTGGCCAGGGCGTAGCCGACCATCGAGCAGAACACCAGGTTGCCGAGCACGGTGACGACCGCGACCACGAGCGAGTTGGTGAAGAACTGCCCGAAGTCGAGGTCGGTGAACCAGCGCGCGAAGTTGTCCCCGGTGGGGTCCTGCGGCCAGATGGTCGGCGGCTTGGTGAGGATCTCGCGCTGCGTCTTGACCGAGCCGAGCACCATCCAGACGAACGGCAGCAGCCACAGGGCCACGCCCACGGTGAGGACGGTGTAGGTCAGGGCGCGGCCGGTGGTCATCCGGCGGCGGCGCCGCGGGGTGGCCGGACGGGCGAGCGCGTCCACGGCGGGGTGCGCCGAGGGCGGGGTGACAGCGGACATGACGATCTCCCTCGCCCGGTCAGTCCTGGGACCGCAGCAGCCGGAACTGCAGCAGGCTCAGGAGCGCGATGGCCAGGAACAGCACGTAGGAGGCCGCGGAGGCGAACCCGTACTTGCCGAACCCGAACTGCTCGAACGTGTAGAAGGCGGTCGACAGGGTCGAGTCCAGCGGCCCGCCCTGGGTCATCACGAAGGCCTCCTCGAAGAACTGCAGGTAGCCGACGGAGATCAGCACGGCGCCGAGCAGCAGCGTCGGGCGCAGCAGCGGCAGGGTGACGCTGCGGAACCGGCGCCACGGGCTCGCGCCGTCCATCACGGCGGCCTCCTGCACCTCGGCCGGCACGGCCTGCAGGCCCGCCAGGAAGATCACCATCAGCGTGCCGACGTTCCGCCAGACGGCCATCAGCATCAGCGACGGCAGCGCCCAGGTGGTCGAGTTCAGCCAGTTCGGCCCGTCGATCCCGACCCAGCCGAGCGCGGTGTTCAGCAGGCCGTCAGGCTGCAGGATGTACCGCCACACGACGGAGACGGCGACGATGCTGGTGACGACCGGTGCGTAGAACCCGACGCGGAACGCCGAGCGGAACCGGCCGATCCCCGAGTTCAGCGCCACGGCGAGCGCGAGCGCGACGGCCATCGTCACCGGGATGCCGACCAGCACGAACGTGCCGGTGACCGTGAGCGACTTCAAGAACCGCGGGTCGCCGAACAGGTCGACGTACTGCTGCAGGCCCACGAAGTTCACGGCGAACGGCGTCCGGACGTCGCGCGAGGTGAAGTCGGTGAACGACATCGCGAACGACGACACCAGCGGCACGAGCATGAAGAACCCGAACACCAGGACGAACGGCAGCGCGAACAGCCACGCGACGTAGCCCTGCCGGCGGCGCCGGGCCGCGGCGGGCCCGCGGCGGGCCGGGGCCGCCCGGCCGGCGCGCGCGGCGCCGGCCGGACGGGTGGCGGTGGAGGCGGACACGGTCAGCCCATGCCGATCGACTCGGCCTGCTGCTGCAGGTCGGCGAGCGCGTCGGCGGGGGCCTCGCCGCTGACGGTCATCCGCTCCAGCACGGAGTCGGCGGCCGCGTTGACCTGCACCCACGTGGTGGTGACCGGCGGGGCCACGGTGTCCTCGAGCTGCTCGCCGAACACGGCCAGCTTCGCGTCGTCCGCCAGCGCGGGGTCCTCCCACGCCGACTGCTGCGACGGCAGGTCGCCGGTGACGTCGTACCAGGCCACCTGCGTCTCGGGCTGCGTCAGCCAGTCGATCAGCTTCCACGCGGCGTCGGCGTTGTCGGAGTCCTGGAACACCACGAGGTTGGAGCCGCCCGCGAACGACGTCGACGTCTCGCCGGCCGGGATGCGCGCCGTGGCGTACTTGTCCTCGAAGCCCTCGCCGCCGAGCGTGGCGAGCTGGCCCATCATGAACGGGCCGTCGATCAGCATCGGCGTGGTGCCGGCGACGAACTCCGCCTCCTGGGCGCCGGCGGTGCGGTCGGCGGCCGGGTCCGCGACGCCGTCGGTGAAGAACGACGTGTAGTACTCGTAGGACTCCACCATCTCCGGGGTGTCCAGCGTCCACTCGGTGGCGTCGTCGTTCGTCAGGCTCGCGCCGTTCGACCACGCGGACCACAGCGAGCCCTGGAAGGAGTCGTTGCCCGCGGACTGCAGCCGGATGCCGTAGTCGGCGCCCGCCTTGTCCTGCATGTCGGCGGCCATCTGCTTGAGCTCGTCCTGCGTGGCCGGCGGCTCGGTCCAGCCGGCCTGCTCGGCGAGGTCGGTCCGGTAGTAGAGCACCCGGGTGTCGACGTACCACGGCACGCCGACCGAGGTGCCGTCGAGCTCGGTGGTCGACAGCGGCCCGGAGAAGAAGTCGCCGGTGTCGATGCCCTCGGGCACGGGCGCGAAGGCGTCGCCGAACTCGGCCATCCAGGTGCTGCCCATCATCGCGAGGTCGGGCGTGGTGCCCGCGGCGATGGCGGTCTGGAACTTGTCGCGGGCGGCGTCCCACGGGATCGGGACCACCTCGATGTCGACCTCCGGGTTGGCGTCGACGAACTCCTGCACGAAGTCGGGCAGGGCCTCGCCCTCGGCGCCCATCGCCCACACGGTGAGCTCGCCGGTGGCCTCCCCGGCCGACAGGGTGGAGGCGTCGGTGCTGCCGGCGGAGCCGGTGTCGTCGGCGCGGCCGCAGGCGGTCAGCGCGGTCAGGGCGAGCGCGGTCACCAGGGCGACGCGCGCGGCGGGACGGTTCATGGGGCGTTCCTCCTTGAACGGGTGCTTCTATGCGCTTAGATCGTGTGTGATGTTAAGCGCTTAGACTGTGCGGGTGCAAGGGGCGGCCCGCCCCGGCCCCTACGATCGGCTCCGCCCGAGGAGGTGAGCAGTGCCGCGTCGACCGACCGTCTACGACGTCGCGGAGCGCGCCGGCGTGTCCATCGCCACGGTGTCCTTCACGTTCCGGCAGCCCGAGCGGGTGCGCGAGTCGACCCGCGCCGCGGTGCTGGTGGCCGCCCAGGAGCTCGGCTACGTGCCCAGCGCCAGCGCCCGCGGCCTGGCGCACGGCCGCACCGGGGCGCTCGGCCTCTACTCCTTCGACCTGCTGCTCGCCGCGCCCCAGCAGGGCTCGGACGCCGCCGCCCCCGCCGACGACGCGGACGACCCCGACGCCGACCCGCGCGCGTTCCCCCTGTACGTGGACGAGGTGCAGCGCGGCTTCGAGCTCGAGTGCTGGCAGCGCGGGCAGGCGTTGCTGCTGAGCAGCGGCAGCGGCTCCGGGGCCTCGGTGACCGACATCGCCGGCCGGGTGGACGGGCTCGGCCTGTTCCCCGGGCCGACGCACGTCGAGACCCTGGAGCAGGTCGCCCGCCGCATCCCCGTGGTCGCGTTCAGCATGCGGCCCGAGCCCCGGGGCCTGCACCACGTCACCGTGGACAACCGCGGCGGCGTCCGGGAGCTCGTCGAGCACCTGGTCCGCGACCACGGCGTGCGGGACCTCGGCTTCGTCGGCCGGCTGACCACGCCCGACTACGCCGACCGGTTCGCCGGCTTCGCGGACGCCCTCGCGTCGCTCGGCCTGCCGGTGCCCGCGGAACCGCTCGACCCCACCGACCTCGCCGAGCGCGGCCGGTTCGCGGTGCTCACCGACCTGGTCGCCGCCGACCGGCTCCCCCGCGCCCTGGTCTGCGCCAGCGACCAGCTGGCGCTCGCCGTGCTGGACCTGCTCGCCGCGCACGACGTGCCGGTGCCGGACCGGGTGGCCGTGACGGGGTTCGACGGCATCCTCGCCGGGCGGCTCGCCCGGCCGACGCTCACCACGGTGCGCCAGCCGATGGCCGCGATGGGCCGGCTCGCGGTGCAGGTGCTGGTCCGGCACGCGCACGCCCCCGCCGAGGAGCCGGAGTCCCACCGGCTGCCCGTCCGCGTGGTGCGGCGGGAGAGCTGCGGCTGCCCGGCGGGCTGAGCCGGCGGTCGCCCGCGGTCAGACGCCGAGCAGCAGCCGGACCTGCCGGACCGCCGCCCGGCCCGCGCGGTTGGCGCCGACCGTGCTCGCGCTCGGCCCGTAGCCGACGAGCTGGATCCGGGGGTCGGCGACCACCCGGGTGCCGTCCATGACGATCCCCCCGCCGGGACCGCGCAGCCCCAGCGGGCGCAGGTGGTCCAGCGCCGCGCGGAACCCCGTGGCCCACAGCACCACGTCGGCCGCCTCGTGCTCCGGCCCGGTCACCCAGCCGTCGGGCAGCGGCCCCCCCGCCGCCGCCGGGTCCCACACCGCCCCGTCCGGCACCAGGCGGGCGAACACCGGCCGCGCCACCAGCACGCCCGCCGCGATGCCCGCGCGGTAGGCGTCCGTCAGCGGCAGCCCGGTCGCGGCCACGACGCTCTGCGGCGGCAGGCCCGCGCGGGTGCGCTCGTCCACCCGGGCCACGGCGTCCCGGCCGAGCTCCGGGCTGAACTCCTCGTCCCGCCAGTCCGGCGGCCGCCGGGTGACCCAGGTGGTCGACGCCGCGTGCCCGTGGATCGCCAGCAGGTGCTGCACCGCCGAGATGCCGCCGCCGACCACCAGCACCCGCCGGCCCGCCACGTCCGCCGGGGACCGGTAGTCGCGGGTGTGCAGCTGGGTGCCGGCGAAGTCCGCGGCCCCGGGGTACGCCGGCCGGAACGGGCGGGTCCAGGTCCCCGTCGCGTTCACCAGCGCGCGGGCGTGCCAGGTCCGGC
>JAPSIJ010000466.1 GCA_031178805.1 Cellulomonas sp.
GCCTGCAGGTCGAGGTCGCGCACGTCCACGCCGCCGAGCAGCACGGAGCCCGGCTCGGGCTCGACCGCGCGGGACAGCAGCGACGCGAGCGTCGACTTGCCCGACCCCGTGCGGCCCACCAGGGCCACCGTCTGCCCCGCCGGCACCCGCAGCGAGACGCCGCGCAGCGCGAAGGCGCCCTCGTCGTACGTGAAGTGCAGGTCCCGGACGTCCAGGTCCAGCGGACCCGGCGGCACGGGGCGCCCGCCGACCGGCTCCGGCTCGGCGTCGAGCAGCTCGCGGATCCGGATGGCCGCGCCGATGCCCTCCTGCAGCTCCGGCAGGTGCCGGGCGAGCATGTCGAACTGGCCCACGAACGACGCCGTCACCAGGAACAGCGTCACCAGCCGGGCCACCGACAGGTCCCCGCCCGCGGTCAGCGCCACGCCGGAGACCGCCACCGCCGCCAGCAGCGTGTGCAGCAGCAGACCCGCGCGGGCGGTCATCCGCGTCTCGACGGCGAGCACCCGGTCGAACGTCCGGTGCACCACCGCGGAGGCCTCGGCGAGCCGCCGCACCGCGAACGCCTGCCCGTGGCCCGTGCGCAGGTCGTCCCGCGCCGCCACCGCCTCCTCGAACGCGGCGGCGTTGTCGGTCCACGCGCGCTCCTCGACGACCTTGCGCCGGGAGATCTCGCCCAGCGACGGCCGCACCACCAGCACGGTGACCAGGGCGAGCACCGGGAACAGCAGCCAGGCGGGCCACCACGTCAGCCCGGCGACCACCCACATCGGCACGCAGCCCGCGAGCGTGCGGCCCATCCCCCACATGTCCCGGCGGACCAGCCGGCCGACGGCGTGCGTGTCGTCGTCCACGCGGTCGAGCACCTCGCCGACGGCCTGCTCGGTGAGCGTCGCCAGCGGCTGGTGCAGCGCGGCGCTGAGCAGGTCGCCGCGCAGCCGGCCCTCCGCGCGGTCCACCACCCCGGCCCACGCGACCTGGCCGACCGCGTCGACCGCCGCCGCCCCGATCAGGCACAGCGCCAGCAGCGCCACGCCGGCCGTGGTCGGGTCCTCCGCGATCCACCCGGCGACCACCGTGCCGAGCGCCGAGCCGATCGCCCCGACCGTCAGCGCCAGCAGCGCGAGCGCGGCGACGGGGCCGCGCAGGCGCCGCCAGTCGAGCCGGCGGGCGGGGTCGGTGGGAGCCGCCGGGGGCGGCGTGGCGCGCGCGGCGTCGGTCGGGGCCGTGGTGGTGTCGAGCATCGTGGGTCGACCCTAGGCCCGCGGTCCGACGCGGCCGAAGGGATTTCCGGTCGCCCGGGGGCGGGTGCGGTCAGCTCACGTAGCGCCGGGCGCGCGACTCGCGCTGCGCCCGGGCGAGGGCGGTGAACCGCGCCTCGACGTGCGGCGGCAGCGGCCGCCGCTCCCGCAGCACCCACGGCAGCCCGCGCAGCGCCGCGAGCACCCCGGCCGCGGACACCCGGTCCCGCGGGACGCTCGTCAGCAGCTCGGCGGTCCGGCGCAGCATCGGCCGCAGCGGCCGGCGCAGCCAGGTGAACCACAGGGTGTTCCGGATGCCGTCCCGGCGCCGGCGGTGGTGCTCGCGCACGGTCGACGCCTGGTGGTGCACCGTCAGCTCCGCGACGTAGCAGAGCTCCCACCCCGCGGTCGCGAGGTCCGCGGCGAGCAGCTCCTCCTCGCCGCCGAGCCACAGCCGCGGGTGGAACCCGCCCGCCGCCAGGAACGCCTCCCGCCGCACCACCGAGGCGCCCGCCAGGAACGACCCCAGCGCCGGCCCCGGCAGGCCCGGCGCCCCGCGCACCGGCGAGTCCCGCAGCTCCGCCACGATCGGGTCCTCCGTGCCGCGGGGCTCCACGACGATCCGGGCGGTGAGCACCGCCACCCGCGGGTGCGCGTCCAGCACGTCGGCGGCGTGCCGCAGCGAGCCCGGGTCCCACCAGGTGTCGTCGTCGCAGAACGCCACGTACGGGGTGTCCAGCCGACGGACGCCGACGTTGCGGCCGACCGCGCCGAGGTTCTCCTCCGCGACGACGAGGTCCACCCACGGGTGCTCGGCACGCACCGCGTCGGCCGTGCCGTCCGTGGAGGCGTTGTCCACCAGCACCACCCGCGGGCGCTCGGGCAGCTCGCGCAGCCGCTCCAGCGCCCGCAGCGCCTCGGCCCGCCGGTTCCAGGTGATGACGACGACGCCGATCCGCGGGTCGGGGCCCGCGTCGGGCCCGGGGCCGGACGGCTGCTGCTGCTGCTGCGCGCTGCTCACCCCGCCGTTTCTACCGGCGCGCCGGTAGGGCGGCACCTCGGGCGAGCCGTCGGCCGGACCGCAGGGCGACGGTCCGCGTCGCCCGGCCGGCCGCGCGGGCCCCGTCGAGGTCGTCCTCCGGCCGCGAGGTCGTCACCTGCGACGGACGACCTCGCCACGAGCGGACGACCTCGAGGCCGCGGAGTGGACTCGGGGTGCGGGGGTGCGGGGGCGCGCCGGTCGTCCCCGCGCTCGGCGGGCCGGGA
>JAPSIJ010000467.1 GCA_031178805.1 Cellulomonas sp.
CCGCCGGGGCCGGACGGGTCGCCGGGCCGTCGGCCGCCGAGCGCGCGGCCGCCCGACCGCCCGTGGACCGCGCAGCACCGGAAGGCCCAGCACCGGCAGGCGCCGCACCGGACGCCGGGGCCCCGGCACCGCCCGCGCGGGGCCCGTCCGGCTGCGTCGGCGCCCCGGCCGGTCCGCCGCCGGCCTGCTCCGCCGCCGCACGCTCCGCGGCGGCGAGCCGCGCGGCCTCGCGCTCCCGCAGCTCCCGTCGGGTGAGCGGGGTGCCCGGTGTGCTCATGACTGACTTCCTCGGTACAGACCGTGCTTGGCGATGTACTGGACGACGCCGTCCGGCACGAGGTACCAGACGGGCTTGCCGCCGCGTGCGCGCTCGCGCACGTCGGTGGACGAGATGGCCAGGGCCGGGATCTCCCACTGGCTGACCCGGTCGGCGGGCAGGCCGTCGACCGAGAGCTGGTGCCCGGGCCGCGTGACGGCCACGAACTGCGCCAGCTCGAACAGCTCGGCGGAGTCCTTCCAGCTGAGGATCTGCGCGATGGCGTCCGCACCGGTGATGAAGTACAGGTCGGCGTCCGGGCGCTCGTGCGCGAGGTCCCGGAGGGTGTCGACCGTGTACGTCAGCCCGGGGCGGTCGATGTCGACGCGGCTGACCGTGAACCGGGGGTTCGACGCGGTCGCGATGACCGTCATCAGGTACCGGTGCTCGGCCGGGGACACCGCCACGTCCTGCTTGAACGACGGCGCTCCGGTCGGCACGAACACGACCTCGTCGAGGTCGAACCGCGCCGCGACCTCGCTGGCGGCGACGAGGTGGCCGTGGTGGATGGGGTCGAACGTGCCGCCCATCACCCCGAGCCGGGCTCGTCGCTGCGTCATCGGATGCGGGTCCCTGGGGTCGTTCAGCGGTGACGCGTGCCGACGCTCCGGAAGGCGTACGTCACGAGCAGGAGGGCGATCAGGGCGCCGAAGCCGGCCAGTCCGAAGACGACGGGGCTGAATGCCAGGTCGACGGTCTGCTCGGCGGCCTCGGCGGCCTCGGCAGCGCGCAGCGCAGCGTTCACGTGGTCCTCCCGGGAGGGGTCGAAAGCGAGGGTCCAGTGTCGCACGTCCGGCGGCACCGCGGTCAGGGTCGGACGTGCCCGTCCCCGTGCACCACCCACTTGGTGGTGGTGAGCTCGCCGAGGCCCATCGGCCCGCGGGCGTGCAGCTTCTGGGTGGAGATGCCGATCTCCGCGCCGAGCCCGAGCTGGCCGCCGTCGGTGAACCGCGTGGAGGCGTTCACCATCACGGCGGCGGAGTCGACCTCGGCCACGAACCGCTCGGACGCGCCGAGGTCGCGCGTGACGATCGCCTCGGTGTGGCCGGAGCTCCAGGTGCGGATGTGCTCCAGGGCGGCGTCGAGGTCGTCCACCACGCGCACCGCGAGGTCGAGCGACAGGTACTCCGTGGCCCAGTCCTCGTCGGTGGCGGGCACGACGGCCACGCCGTCCGGCGCGAGCGCGGCGGTCGCGGCGTCGCCGTGCACGGTGACGCCGGCGTGGTCCAGCGCCGCCAGCGCGGACGGCAGGAAGCCCGCCGCCGCGTCCCGGTGCACCAGCAGGGTCTCCGCGGCGTTGCACACGCCGACGCGCTGCGTCTTGGCGTTCAGCAGGATGGGCAGCGCGACGGCGGGGTCGGCGGTGGCGTCGACGTAGACGTGCACGTTGCCGACGCCCGTCTCGATCACCGGCACGGTGGCCTCGCGCACGACGGTCCGGATCAGGTCGGCGCCGCCGCGCGGCACCAGCACGTCGACCAGCCCGCGCGCGTGCATCAGGGCGACGCCGCCGGCGCGGCCGTGCTCGTCCACGGACTGCACGAGGTCGGCGGGCAGCCCCTGCGCGGTCAGCGCCCGGCGCAGCACGTCCACGATCACGGCGTTGCTGCGGGCCGCTGCGGACCCGCCGCGCAGCACCACCGCGTTGCCGCTCTTCAGGCTCAGCCCGACGGCGTCCACGGTGACGTTCGGCCGCGCCTCGTAGATCATGCCGACCACGCCCATCGGGACGCGGACCTGGCGCATCCGCAGGCCGTTCGGCAGCGTCGAGCCGCGGACGACCTCGCCCACCGGGTCGGGCAGCGCGGCGACCTCGCGGAGCGCGTCCGCGATGGCGGCGATCCGCTCCGGCGTCAGCGCGAGCCGGTCGAGCAGCCCCGGCGAGGTCCCGGCCGCGCGCCCGCGCTCCAGGTCCTCGGCGTTGGCGGCGACGATCGGCTCGGCCTCCGCCACCAGCGCGTCGGCGAGCGCCAGCAGCGCGGCGTCCTTCACGGCCCGCGTGGCGACGGCCAGCGCGCGGGAGGCCGTGTTGGCGCGCTGCGCGACCGCGAGCACCGCGGCGGTGACGTCCTGCGCGGGCGCGGCGCCGGCCGGCTCGCTCGGCACGGGAGGCTGGGCGTGCGCCCCGCCCGTGGCCGGGGCGTCGAGGGAGGTGGTCATCCGCCCAGGGTAGTCCTCGCGCGGGCCC
>JAPSIJ010000468.1 GCA_031178805.1 Cellulomonas sp.
AGGCCCTGCTGCTGCGCGCCGGGGCGATCCCCCGGGCCGGCCGGGTGGCCGACGGGACCACGGTCTGCGACCACGAGCCCGAGGAGGTCGCGCGCGGCTCGTCCGTGGCGCTCGGCGTGGCCGACCTCGACTGGACCTGCACGCAGGGCTGCCCGCACCGGGTCGCGCTGCTGGACACCCCCGGGTCGCCCGACTTCGCCGGCGCGGTGGACGCGGCGCTGTCCGTCGCCGACGTCGCCCTGGTGGTGGTCAGCGCGGTCGACGGCGTGCAGGGTGGCACGGAGGCGGTGTGGCGCCGGTGCGACGCCGCGGGCCTGCCCCGGCTGGTCGTCGTGACCCAGGAGGACCGGGCGCGCGCGGACTTCCACCGGGTGCTCGACCAGCTCCGCGACCTGGCGCGCCGGACCGGCCACGACCCCGCGGCCGTCGTGCCGCTGGAGCTGCCGCTGGGCGAGGAGCAGGCGCTGCACGGCGTCGCGGACGTGCTGGCGGACCGGGCCCTCGACTACGACGCCGACGGGCGGCACCACGACGGCGACCTGCCGGCCGACGTCGCCGAGGAGGAGCACCGGCTGCACGGCGAGGTCACCGAGGAGATCGTCGCCCACGACGACGAGCAGCTCGAGCGGTACCTGTCCGGCGACGAGCCGGACGCCGCGGACCTCGGCCGGACCCTCGCGCGGGAGGTGCTGTCCGGCGCCGCCGTGCCGGTGCTCGTGGCGTCGGGCGTCACCGGCGTCGGCGTGGACCGGCTCGCGGACCTGCTGTGCGAGCTGGGCCCCGCCCCGGCGGACCGCCCGGCGCGGCTGCTGGTGGGCGGCGACGGCAGTCCGGGCGCCGAGGCGGCGACGACGACGCTGCCCGCCGACCCCGACGGCGAGCCCGTGCTGCACGTGTTCCGCACCGTGGCGGACCCGTTCGTCGGCCAGGTGTCGGTGTTCCGGGTGCTGTCCGGCACCGTGCGCCGGGACGACCGCCTGGTGAACACGACCACCGGCGCCGAGGAGCGGCTGCACGGGCTGTTCCGGCTGCGGGGGCGCGAGCACCTGCCGGTCGGCGTGCTGCGGGCGGGCGACGTGGCCGCCGCCGCCAAGCTCGCGGGCTCCCCCACCGGCAGCCTGCTCGCCGCCCGCGCCCAGCCGGTCCGGCCCGCCGGGCTGCCGCCCCGGGAGCCGGTGCTCGCCGTGGCGCTGCAGCCGGTGAGCCAGGCCGACGACGACCGGCTGTCCGGCGCCCTGGCCCGGCTCGTCGCGGAGGACCCGACGCTGCGGGTGGACCGCACCGCGCACCAGACGGTGCTCCGCGGCCTCGGCGACGCGCACCTGGCCGTGGCCGTGGCGCGGCTGGCGCGGGTGTTCGGCGTGCACGTGACCACCGAGCCGGTCCGGATCGCGTACCGGGAGACGCTCGCCGGCCCGGCGGCCGCGGAGGGGCGGCTGAAGAAGCAGTCCGGCGGCCACGGGCAGTTCGCGGTGGTGCAGCTCCGGCTGACGCCGCTGCCCGCCGGCACGGGCTTCGCGTTCGTCGACCACGTGGTGGGCGGCGCGGTGCCGCGGGCGTACCTGCCGGCCGTGGAGCGCGGTGCGGCGGAGGCGCTGGCCGCCGGCGGCCCGCTGGGGCACCCCGTCGTCGACGTCCAGGTGGAGGTGCACGACGGCCGGGCGCACGCGGTGGACTCCTCGGACGCGGCCTTCCGCGCCGCCGCCGCGGCGGGCGTCCGGGCGGCGCTCGCCACCGCCGGCACCGTGCTGCTGGAGCCCACCGTGCACGTCACCGTGCTCGCGCCGCCCGAGACGCAGGGCGACGTGCTCGGCGACCTGTCCGCGCGCCGCGGCCGGATCGGCGCGGGCGGCAGCACCGACGACGGGCGGGTGCGGATCGAGGCGGTCGTCCCCGAGTCCGAGGTGACGCGGTACGCGCTCGACCTGCGCGCGCTGACCGGCGGGCGCGGCGAGGTCACGCTGACCCCCGGGGAGTACGAGCGGCGCCCGGGGCACCTGGCCGCGGTCTGAGGCCGCCGCTGCGGGCCCGCCGTCGGCCTGCGGGGCGCGCCGTCCGGTCGTAGCGTCGGGCCCGACCCCACCCGCACCCGAGGAGGACCTGTGAAGCTCCGCCATCTCCCGCTCCGGCTCGGCGCCGGCGCGTACATCCTGAGCTCCGGCATCGACAAGCTCGGCGCGGACGACGACGCCGCCGCGGGCTACCACGGCATGGCGTCGGGCGCGTACCCGTTCCTCGCCGACGTCGACCCCAAGACGTTCACCCGGGTGCTGGCGGCGACCGAGATCGGCCTCGGCACGGCGCTGCTCGTGCCGGTGCTGCCGCGCGTCGCCGTCGCCACCGGGTTCACGGCGTTCTCCGCGTCGCTGGTCGGCCTGTACCTGCGCACCCCGGCGCTGCACCGCGGCGAGGGCGACGTCCGCCCGAGCCCGGACGGCATCGGCGTGGCGAAGGACGTCGTCATGCTCGGCGCCGCGGCGTCGTACCTGATCGACACCCT
>JAPSIJ010000469.1 GCA_031178805.1 Cellulomonas sp.
GGCGGCGGCTACGGCGGCGGCTCCGGCAGCGGCGGCGGGCGGCCGGGCGGCGGCTACGGCGGTGGGTCCGGCGGTGGCTACGGCGGCGGCCGGCCCGGTGCGGGCGGTCGTCCCGCCAGCGACGGGCGTCCCGGCGCCGGTGGCCGTCCGGGTGCGGGCGGCCGTCCCGCGGCCGGTGGCCGTCCCGGTGCCGCGGCCGGGGGGCGCCCCGGTGCCGCGGCCGGCGGGCGCCCCGGTGCGCCGACCGGCGGTGCCTCCCGCGGCGGCGGCCCGTCCCGGGCGACCGGTGCGGGCGGGGCGAAGCGGGGCCCGGCGGGCGGCATCGGCCGTCCCGGCTCCCGGTGGCCCGCGGGCCCGACGCGGCCCGCGCCGCGCCGCGCGAGCACCGAGCCGACGGTGGACGTGCACGACCCCGAGGGCGTCCGGCTGCAGAAGGTGCTGGCCCAGGCGGGTCTCGGCTCGCGCCGCGCCTGCGAGGAGCTGATCACCGCCGGGCGGGTGTCCGTGGACGACCAGGTGGTGCTGGAGCTCGGCGTGCGCGTCGACCCGCGCAACGCCGTGATCCACGTGGACGGGCTGCGCCTGCAGCTGGACCAGTCGGTGATCACCCTGGCGCTGAACAAGCCGCTGGGCGTGGTGTCGACCATGCACGACCCGGAGGGGCGTCCGTCGCTCGCCGAGTTCGTGCAGGGCCGCGAGGAGCGCCTGTTCCACGTCGGCCGGCTCGACGCGGACTCCGAGGGCCTGATCCTGCTGACGAACGACGGCGAGCTGGCCAACCGGCTGTCGCACCCGTCGCACGGCGTCACCAAGACCTACCTCGCGACGGTCGAGGGCCGGGTCTCCGGCGGCGTCGGCACCCGGCTGCGCAAGGGCGTCGAGCTCGAGGACGGCGTCGTGGCGGTCGACGACTTCCGGCTCGTCGACTCCACGCCGCAGGCGAGCATGGTCGAGATCGTGCTGCACGAGGGCCGCAACCGCGTCGTGCGCCGTCTGCTGGAGGAGGTGGGCCACCCGGTGACCCGCCTGCTGCGCACGCAGATCGGCCCGATCAAGCTCGGCGACCTGCGCCCGGGCCGCACCCGCGTGCTGGGCAAGGCGGAGGTGGGCTCCCTGATGACCTCGGTGGGCATGTGACGAGCCCGGCCGCCGGCGGGGTCGCCACGCGCGGCCCCGTCCGGGTCGTCGGCGCCGGGCTGCTCGGCGCGTCCGTCGGGCTGGCGCTGACCACCCGCGGCGTCGAGGTGACCCTGAGCGACCCGTCCCGGACGGCGCTCGCGCTGGCCCGGGACGTGGGCGCGGGCCGCCCGGCCGCGCCCGGCGACGCCGAGCCGGCGCTGGTGGTCGTGGCCGCGCCGCCGGACGTGACCGCCGACGTGGTCGCGGCCGAGCTCGCCGCGCACCCGGAGGCGGTCGTGACGGACGTCGCGAGCGTGAAGGGCTACGTGCTGCGGGAGCTGCGCGCCGCCGGCGCGGACCTCACCCGGTACGTGGGCTCGCACCCGATGGCCGGGCGCGAGCGCACCGGTCCCGCGGCCGCGCTGCCCGACCTGTTCGTCGGCCGCCCGTGGGTCGTCGTCGGCTCGGGGGAGTCGCGCCCCGACGCGCTGCTCGCCGTGCGCGCCCTGGCGACGGACCTCGGCGGCGTGCCGGTGGCGATGGACGCCGACGCGCACGACGCCGCGGTCGCCGCGGTGTCCCACGTGCCGCAGGTCGCCGCCAGCCTGGTGGCCGCGCGGCTGCGGGACGCGGACCCGGACGCCCTCGGCCTGGCGGGGCAGGGGCTGCGGGACGTGACGCGGATCGCCGCGTCGGACCCGGCGCTGTGGACGTCGATCCTCGCCGCCAACGCCGGCGCCGTGCGCGCGGTGCTGGCCGGCCTGCGGGACGACCTGGACGAGGTGCTCGCGGCCCTCGACGGCGCCGCGCGCGCCAGCGGCCCGGAGGACGTCGAGCTCGGCGCCCTGGCCCGGATCGCGCGGCTGCTCGCCGACGGCAACGCGGGTGTCGGCCTCGTGCCGGGCAAGCACGGCGGCGCCCCGCGGCGGTACGCGGTCACGACGGTGCTGGTGCCCGACCAGCCCGGCGAGATCGCGCGGCTGCTGACCGACGTCGGCGCGGCCGGCGTGAACCTGGAGGACCTGCAGCTCGAGCACGCGGCGGGACGGCCCGTCGGCATGGTGTCGGTGTCCGTGGACCCCGCGCGCTCGGCGCACCTGGAGGCGGAGCTGACGGCCCGCGGATGGAGGTTGGTGCTGTGACGACGCACGAGGCGGGGCGCCCCGTGGTGGTGGCGATCGACGGGCCGTCCGGCTCGGGGAAGTCGACGGTGTCCCGGCGGGTCGCCGAGCGGCTCGGACTGGCCTACCTCGACACCGGCGCGATGTACCGCGCGGCGACCTGGTGGGCGCTGCACCGCGGCGTGCCGCTGACCGACGCCGACGCGGTGGCCGCGCTGGTGCGCGAGATGCCGCTCGTGATGGGCGTCGACCC
>JAPSIJ010000470.1 GCA_031178805.1 Cellulomonas sp.
TCGAACGTGGTCAGCGCGACCACCTGCGCGGAGCCCTCCGCCGTGATCCGGCGGGTCGCCTCGATGCCGTCGGTGCCCGGCATCCGGATGTCCATCAGCACCACGTCCGGGCGCAGCGCCCGGGCGTTCGCGACGGCGGCGGCCCCGTCGGCGGCCTCGCCGACCACGGTGACGCCGCCCTGCTCGAGCATCAGGCGCAGGCCGGCGCGGATCGCACCGTGGTCGTCGGCGAGCAGCACCCGCACGGGCGGGTGGCCGGGCACCGGGGCGGTGGTCGGGTCGGTCGCGGGGCCGGTCACCGGGCGGCCTCCGGGTCGAGGGGCAGGACGGCGTGCACCCGCCACCGGCCGCCGCCGTCCGGACCGGCGGTCAGCCGGCCGCCCAGCGAGCGGGCGCGCTCGGCCATGGTCACCAGCCCGGTCGCCGAGCCGAGGGCGGGCGGGTGCGCCGCGGCGGGCCGGTCCGCCGACGGCAGCGTGCTCAGCACCTCGATCTCCACCTGCGCGGGGTCGGCGCGCACGCCCACGTCCACCCGCCCGCCGGCCGGGCCGTGCGACGCCGCGTTGACCAGCGCCTCGCGGGTGATCCGGTACGCGGCGTGGTCCACGACCGCGGGCAGGGCGGGCGGCGCCGTGCCGGCGACCCGGACGTCCAGCCCGCGGTCGCGCGCCGTCGCCAGCAGGTCGCCCAGCCGGTCCAGGCCGGCGGCGGCGGTCGGCGCCGGCTCGGCCGTGCCGCGCAGCACCAGGATCATCGAGCGCATCTCGGCGAGCGACGCCACGGACTCCGCGCGCACCGCGGCCAGCGCCGCCCGGTCCCGCGCGCCGTCCGCCGGGCCGGCGAGCGCCGCCTCCGCGTGGATCGCGATGGCCGACAGCCGGCCGGCGACCACGTCGTGCAGGTCCCGGGCCATCGCCGCCCGCTCCTCCCGCACCGCGGCGTCCCGGTCCAGGTCCGCGATCCGCGCGACGTCCGCCGCGTGGGCCCGGGCCAGGTCCGCCTGCTCCCGCTCCAGCGCGGCGCGGCGGGCCTCGGAGGTCGCGAGCTCCGTGCGGCTGCGGACGTCCGAGCCCCACCACAGCGGCGTGACCAGCAGCGCCACCGCCTGCAGCAGCGCCCCGAGCACGTCCCGGAGCCCGCCGCCGAGCAGGACCGCCGCCACCGGTGCCGCCACCGACACCGCCGTCACCAGGCTGATCAGCACCCGCCGGCCCCGGGGCGAGAGCTGCACCGCCGCGGTGTAGAGCGCGTCGACCAGCACCAGCAGCAGGCCGATGCTCCCGCCCAGCGGGACGCTCGCCACCGCGGCAGTCGCCGCCACGGCGAGCACCACGGACGGGTGCCGGCGCTTGACCACCAGGGCCGCGCACGCCGCGGTCAGCAGCGCGGCGTGCAGCCACCCCGCGGCGGCGCCCTCGACCGGGGCGCCCGTGCCGGTGATCCCCGCCTCGAACAGCAGCAGCCCCGCCGCCAGGGACGCCAGGGCCACCCCGCGGTCGTCGAGGCGGGGCAGGCGGACGCGCGGCATGCCGCCATCCCAGCACGTCCGGTCCCGGCCCGGGTCCTCCGGACGGAGGACCCGCCCGGCGCAGGACCGTGCGGACGGCGGACGCGGCCCCGGCGCGGGCGCCGCGACGCTGCGGGCATGGACCTGATCCGCGAGAACCCGGTGGCCGCCCTCGTCGTCGCCTGCGAGGTGGCCTTCTGGGTGTTCCTGGTGGCGGCCGTCGTGGCCCGGTACGCCTTCCACCTGCGGCGGACCTCCACCGTGCTGCTGCTCTGCGAGCCGCTGCTGGAGGTCGTGCTGCTCGTCGCCACGGTCGGGGACCTGCTGCGGGGGAGCGAGGCGACCTGGACCCACGGCCTCGCCGCGCTCTACCTCGGCTTCACCGTGGCGTTCGGCAAGCGGACCGTGCACGCGGTCGACGCCTGGGTCGCGCACCGGTTCTCCGGCGGCCCGGCGCCGTGGCGCCCCCCGAAGCACGGCCCGGTGCGGCTGCGCTACGAGTGGGCCCTCTGGCTGCGGGTGCTGCTGGCGTGGGCGGTCGCGTGCGCCGTGCTCGGCGTGCTGCTGCTGATCGCGCAGGGCGCCGGGGAGGCGGCGGCCCAGCAGCAGGAGGTGCTGCTCGGCTGGGGCGCCCGCGCCACCGTGGTGCTGCTGGGGTGGCTGGTGTTCGGCCCGGTCTGGGAGCTCTTCACCCCCCGCACCCGGGAGGCCCGCTGACCCCGCCCCTGCGCACGAGACACCACGACGGCGCAACCGATCTGTTGCGCCGTCGTGGTGTCTCTGCCGCCGTCGGGGCGCGGGTCAGCCGGCGAAGATGCGGCGGAGCGTCTCCGCGGGGAGCTTGGGGGTGCGGTGCTCGTCGCAGAGGCCGTTCGTCTCCAGGCCCGTGTCGGTGAGCTGGGTGTAGCAGTAGCCGCGGAGCACCGTGGACGACCGCACCGCCCCGAGCAGGTCCGCGAGCCGGGCCTCGAGGTCCGCCGTC
>JAPSIJ010000055.1 GCA_031178805.1 Cellulomonas sp.
CGGCGGGCGGTGCCGGCCGCGCGGTTGACGGGCTGGTTCCTCTGGCGGTCGCTGGTCGGCGGCGCGGACGTCGCGCTGCGCGCGGTGCGCACCCCGGTCGCGACCGACCCGGTGGTCGTGACCGCCCGGCTGACCCTCCCGCCGGGCGCCCCGCGGGTGCTGTGCGCGACGCTGTCCACCCTGATGCCGGGGGCGCTGTCGGTGGACCTGGCCGACGACCTGCTGGTGCTGCACGTGATCGACCGGGCGCTGCCGGCCACCGCGCAGCTGGCGGAGCTCGAGCGCCGGATCGCCGCGGTGCTGGACGCCTGAGGCCGAGCGCGACGACGCCCCGTGCCGGTGGCCGGCACGGGGCGTCGTCGTGGGGGCTCGCCGCGCGGGCGCGGCGCCGGTTCAGCGGGGGCCGGGCGCCCCGGCCAGGTCGACCGCGTCGTGCTCCGCCACGGCACCCGCGACGGCCTGGCACGGCGCGCACCGCGCGGTGCGGGTGCCGTCCTCGACGTGCTGCTCCGTCCACCGGTCGCCGCGGGTGAGCCGCGTGCCGCAGTCGTCGCAGCGCCGTCGCCGACGGGCCATCGTCAGCAGCCAGCCCAGGCCGGCGAGGCCCAGGGCGAGCGCGAGCAGCCCCAGGATCCCGACACCCGTGACCGCCAGGTCGGGCACCTCGGGCGCGACCACGCCGGGCGCCGCCGTGTCGCCCTGGAGCCGCACCTGCACGTGGAACCCGAGCGTGCCCGCGGACTCGGCGGCGGTGTAGCCGGTGACCTCCGCCGGCATCGTGAACCCGACGGTCACGGGCACGGTCTCGCCCTGCGCGACCCGCAGCTCCGCGACGACGGGCGACCCCTGGCCCGCGGCCAGCAGCGTCGAGAACCGCTCGTCGCCGTCGACGCCCGCGACGTCCCAGAACAGCCGGATCGCCTCGGCGAGGTCACCGGGTGCGACCTCGGTCCCCGGCGCGCCGTCGAGCACCAGGCGGACGGTCATCAGGGCGTCGGCCGGGCCGGCGTTGCCGATCCGCAGGGTGCGGTGCACGCGGTCACCGGGCGAGGCGACGCGGTCGCCGAGGAAGGTCGCCTCGGCGGTCGTGTAGGTGCCGCCCGACCAGTCCAGGTGCGTCGTCGGACCGTCCCAGTAGGCCTGGACCGCCCCGTCGTGCGTCGTCCCGGCACCGTCCACGGGGGCGGTGCCGCCCGCCCCGGACGCCGGGCCGGGGCCGGGGCCGGCGCCGGGTGTCGCGGCGCCCGTCCGGCCGCCCGCCGCCGACCCGGGGTGCGCGCCGGTGAGCTGCGTCGCGGCCGCCGCGGAGAGCAGCGCCAGCCCGCTGAGCAGCAGGACGAGGGTGAGCGCCCACGCCAGCCGCCGGCCGTGCGGGGACAGCGCGTCGCCGGCGGAGAGGTCGACGACCTGGGGCGCCGGGTGGGCGCCGGGGAGGTCCGGGGTGCGGAGGGGCATCATGCCTCGTTCGTGACGGTGGCGGACGGGTCCGGGCGGCCGGCGGTGCGCAGGGCGAGCTCGCGCTCCCGGACGGCGAGCTCCCGCTCCCGCAGGACGAGCTCGCGCTCGCGCAGGTCGATCTCGCGCTCGTCGCCGGGGGCGGCGACCGGCGGCGTGGGGGCGGCCGGCGCGGCGGCCGGCACGGGCAGGGAGAGCACCCGGGTGCGCGGGCGGCGGGAGCCGGACCACAGCCCGTACCCGACGAGGGCGGCGGCGCCGACGACGGCGAGCAGGGTCAGGTTCTGGCCGACCCACTGCCGCACCCAGCCGAGGCCGGGCAGCCCGTAGAGGAACACACCGCGGACCTGCTCCGGGGACACCGGGGCGTCCCGCGCGGAGTTGGCGTCGCCCTGCGTGATCAGCCGGCAGGACGTGCCGTCGTCGAAGGTGCCGATGGTCTTGCCGACCACCCGGTGGGTGATCAGCGACGGGTCGCCCGGCTCCGGGAGGAAGGTGACGACCGTGCCGACGGCGACGTCCGCGCAGACCTCCTGGGCGGTGATGCCGCGGGTCACCACGACGTCGCCGGGGCGGAAGGTCGGCTCCATGGAGCCGGTGAGCACCGTGAGCGAGGCCCCGCCGAGCAGGCGGGGCACCACGGCCAGGGCGAGAACGAGCGCGACGACGGCGATCGTCGCCGTCGCGGACAGCGCGTGCCCGGCGATGCGCCAGGGCGAGTCGTACCAGGCGCGCCGGCCGCGCGGGATCGGGACCGCACGGGTGCGGGTGGTCATGGCGTCTCCTCTCGCGGGCCGGTGGCGGACGGGTACGGCGCTGGGTGCGGGCCGGAGGGCGGTGCGGGTCGCGCACCGCCCTCCGGCCGCGGCCGGTGACCGGGTCGGTCACCGGGAGGGGTCAGTCCTCGTCGACCGGGGCGGTCGGCTCGGACGGGGCGGGCGTGCCGCCGGCGAACTGGGCGCCGGTGTCGCGGACCTGGGTCAGCGCCAGCGTCAGGTCGGCGAGCGAGTCGGTCACGGAGACCGCCTCGCGGTCCGGGGTCTCGGCGTCGAACGCGCCGTAGACCACGACCGAGATCTCCTGCGTGGTCTCCTCCATCTGCAGCACCGTGGTGCCGTCCGCGTCCGGGAGGCCCGCGTCCTGGCCGGCGCGCGGCGCGGCCAGGTACATCAGCGGGGTCTCGCCGTCGGTGGGCAGCGCGGCCTCGGGGGCGAGGAGCTCCTCACCCAGGTAGACCTCGTAGGTCCAGGACATCTGCTCGTTGACCAGGGAGTTCTCGCCGAAGCCGCCCAGCGTGAGCTGGCCGACCAGGTTGTCGCCCTCGAGGGTCGCCTCGGCGCTGAACGCCGCGGCCACCTTGTCGCCCGGCACGATCCGCCAGGTGCCCGGGTCCTCGATGGGGTGACCGGGCTGCGAGCCGTCGGTGCCGGTGACGACGGCCGTGGCGTCGGCGCGGTCGTCGGAGACGTCCCAGAAGGTGGTGTCCTCGATCGCGACCAGGTTCAGGTCACCGGCGGTGACCGTGCCGCCGCCGAAGTCCGCGTTCGCCGACCACAGGGCGAACGTGGAGCCGCCCAGGAGGAGGGCGGTGCCGCCGGCGACCCAGACGAGGCCCTTGCGTCGCTTCTTCTCCTCCGTCACGACGATGACGGGGGCGGGGGTGTTGGTGCTCATCAGTGCTTTCCCTTTCGGTGGCGCCCGGGGTGGGCAGGAAGGTCGACGGCCGGCGGACGATCCGCTGCCGACGCTGGTGGGGGTGGTGCCGGTTCAGGAGGTGGCGAAGGCGAACGAGTCGCCCGGCGCCACGGCGGGGTTGAGGTTGGTGACCCACGGGTCGAGGGCCAGGACGAGGTCCGGCTCGCCGGACGGGTCCGGGAAGATCAGCGCGCGCCACTCGTCGTGGTCCCGCGAGACGGTGGCGTCCTCGGCGGTCGCCCGCACCGAGCCGCGCCCGGCGTACTCGCCGAGCGGGTCCAGCGCCGGGGGGAACGCCACGGCCGCCTGCCAGCGGGTCCGCGCGCCGTTCTCCCCGCCGTCCTCGCCGGTGGCCCGGACGTGCACCTCGTTCACGTACCGGCCGTCGGGGTCGTGGTTCCAGCGCATCGCGACGCACCACTCCTGCTCGACCTCGCGGCCGGCCGGGTTCGCGCCGGGCTCCTGGAGGACGTGCGCGTCGCCCGCGAACACGTGGACGTTGCGCTGCGGCTCACCCTCCGCCGCGAGCGGGGTGGCGGGCACCGCGGAGCAGTCGCCCCCCGTCCCGGCGGGGTAGACCTTGACCGTGGAGCCCGCGAGGACGGTGCCCTCCCGGGCGACGCCGGAGGAGGCGTCGTGCGTGCCGCCGTCGCCCGCGACCTGGTCGGCCGGGGAGACGTCGTAGCTCAGGCCGGTGATGCCGAGCGCCGCGCCGGAGGCGCGGAACCGCCAGAACACGGGCTCGGGCTCCAGGCCGGTCTGGTCCAGGACCTTGATGATCTCGGCCCCCGGCAGGGTCACGGTGACCGGCTCCCCGGCGGCGGAGTGCACGCGGGTGGTGTCGTCCCCCGCGGCCTGCGCGGCGAAGGCCACCGCACCGGTCCGGAACGGGGGGACGACCACCGCGTCGTTCACGGTCCACAGCGCGTGCACGCCGCTGACCACGCCGAACGTCACCGCCGCGACGGTGCCCACGGTGGTGAGCAGGCGGGCCGCGGGCCTCATGCCGCACTCTCCGGGGCGACGAAGCCCTCGCCGGCGCGCACCTGCTCCAGCCGCACCACGACCGAGCTCGCGGCCAGCTCGAGCGGCGACGCGGTGACCGGGCCCTGCTCCCACCGGTAGTCGCCGAGCACGTCGATCTGCACGACCACGTTCCAGTCGTCGGAGCGGCCCTCGGCCCCGGCGGTCAGGCCGGGCACCACGACGACCGAGCCGAGCTCGGCCGAGCCGTGCTCCGGGGCGACCTGGTTGCCGTCCGCGTCCTCCACGTGGAAGGACAGGGCGATGCGGCCCGCCTCGACGTCCGGGGCCCCGCCGTCCGCGAGGTCCACGGAGAAGCCGGCGTTCAGGTTGTCCCCGGACAGGGAGGTCGTGACCGGCTGGACGACCTGCAGCACGTCGCCCGGCATCGCGAAGAAGTCCTCGGGCGTCGCGTCGAGGAGACCGCCCCGGGGGTCGGACACCCCGGGCGTCACCTGCTGCCAGGTCGCCGGTCCGGTCGTCATGTCCAGGTCGCCCGAGGTGAGCAGGCTCCCGGCGAACGTGTCCTCGCTCGACCACAGCGCGTACGTCGCGCCGCCCACCACCAGCGCGGTGGCGACCCCGGCGGCCACCAGGGCGCGCCCGGGCGTGACGACGCGGCGCGCACCGCTCTCCGCGGGCTGCTGACGGCCGCCCTCGCGCAGGCTCCGGCGGCTGGGGCCGGTCCCCACGAGGAGGTCGAACGCGGTCATCGTGAGGCCTGCGCGACCGTGGTGTCGACCGGCAGCAGCGAGGTGCAGGCGTGCACCTGGGCGCTCTCGCCGATGCCGATCTCGTCGATCCTGCCGATCACGCCGTGGTCGCCGAGCCGGGTGTCGGTGTCCGTGACCACGGCGTCGCGCAAGACGGTCGCCCAGTCGTCGGCCGACGTGTTGTGCACGGTGTAGACGAAGCAGACGGCCTGGCGGTCGACGAGGCGGGCGTCGTTCAGCGCCTCGGTACCCGTGGCCACGACGCTCTGCGGGGTGGAGGTGTCGGCCACGTCCACGAACGCCTGCTTGACGATCTGGATGGTCGGGTCCGTGGAGAACAGCAGCGGCACGGCCGGCGGGACGACGAGCCCGTCGTACCGGGGGTCCTCGGAGGAGACGGCGTGCGCGATGGCCGACGCGGTGCCGGCGGTGACGTGCCCCTCGGCCGCGGTCACCAGCACGGGCTCGCTGACGGTGCTCCCCGCGGGGATCACCGGCGACAGCGTGCTGGCCACGACCCCGTACTCGCTGCCGACCGCGTCCACCGTGGACGTGAACCGGAGGTCCGCCGTGGGCTCGGGCGCGCCGGGGCGCAGGCCCAGGGTGTAGTCCTTGCCCTCCGGCTCGCCGAGCACCAGGTGGAAGCTCGGCGGGGTCACCCGCAGCGGGTTGACGAAGGTGATCTGGTTGTCGCGTCCGCCCGACGGCGCGGGGTTCGTGATGCCCGCCGGCGTGGCCACTGCCTCCGGGGGGACCGTGGCGGTCACCACGGCCGAGTCGTCGACCTGGACGTGCGCCGCGAACCGGGTGCCGCCGGACCCCTCGACCTCCTCCACGGCGACGACCTGGGGGTTGATCCGCGCGGCGTCGGTCGTGTCGGCCGTCGGCTCCGCGGTCAGCTGGAGGTCGTCCGCGGTCAGCGTGTCGGGGTCGAGCGCCATGGACGAGGTGATCGTGAAGTGCAGGTCGCGGACGAGGGTCGGGTCGTTCTGGCCCTCGGCCTGCTCGACCGTCAGGGCCGGTGAGCAGGTCCCCGTCAGGGGCGCGACCCGGCTGAACTGCGAGGACTCCAGCTCGCCGTCCGCGCTGCCGCCGACGGCGGCCGAGTGCGTCTGCACCCGGAAGAACCCGTTGACGGCGCCCGTCTCCACGTCGACCGGCACGTTGCCGGCACTCTGGTCCTCGACCCACTTCAGGCGCTCGTCGCCGGGCAGGGGGAGGTCCACGCGGATGGTCTGGTTGGTCAGCGTGGCGTACTCGTACGTCCCGAGGTAGACCTCGGCGGTGCGGTCCTTGGTCCAGTACAGGTCCACCAGCACCGGGGCCCGCGGGATCTGGTTGCCCGTACCCGTCCGGGCCGCGACCTGGACCTCGGCGACGCAGGCCTGGGTGTCCGAGGGAACCACGGCCGCCGAGGTGGGGTACCAGGAGGTGATCTTCCGGTTGGACGAGTTGCTCGAGTTCACGAACATGCCCGCCCCGGTGGTGGTCTCCTCCGCCGACGCGAGGTTGGTGCCCCGGGCCTGGCTGCCGGTGTTCGGGCCGAAGGTGTTCCGCGCGACGGTGACCCGCCCCGCCTGGTACAGCCGGATGGTCTGCTGACCGGCGTACCCGTCGAAGTAGTTGTCGGTGATCGCGAGGTTGCGCTTGGTGGTGTTGTTCGCGCCGCTCGTGTTGCCCTGCAGGTAGATCGCGTACGGGTTCAGGCCGGCGACGTTCCCGGCGGGGGTGCCCGGCTCCGCGCGATGGAACTCGTTCCGGGCGATGACGTTGTTCCCGTGCATCGCGGTGTACGGGAGGATGACGAACGCGCCGTACTTCTTGGGGTCGGCGCTGCTCGCGTTGTGCCGGCGGTTGTTGAGGAACCGGTTGTCGACGATCGACAGGTCCCGGAGCGTCACGGAGTTCGAGGTGATGTTCGTGTTGTTGTTCGCCGTCTCGCCCTCGCCGAACGCGAAGGCGAAGAGGTTCTTGACGCCCGGCATGTTCTGCACGGTGGAGTTCTTGAAGGTGAAGCCGGTGACCTGGATGCTGTTGTTGGTCGAGTTGCGGGCCCGGAAGTCGACCAGCGAGGTCGCGCACCCGGTGCCGTCGGTGGCCGTGCAGGCGCCGCCCGCAGCCGGGTAGTCGAAGAGCACGTTGTCGACCGTGTAGTTGGTGAACGTGGTGTTGGCCGCGGAGTCGAACCACAGCAGGCCGGACTGCGAGCTGTTCGTCGAGTTGCCGGTGCCCCAGTGGCGGAAGCCGCTCACGGTGTAGTCGCGCAGCGTGATGTTCTGCGAGCCGCTGCGGAACACCAGGAACCGGTCAGGGGCGTTCGACGCGCGGGTGCGGGTCTCGCCGCCCTGGATCACCACGTTGTTCGCGCTAGGGCCCATGACGAACGACGACCCGGAGCCGAAGATCTGCGACACGTTCTGGAACGTCACGTCCGCGGACTCGACGAAGAACGCCGCGCCCTGGGAGGTGTCGTAGGTGCCGTCGTTGATCGACAGCCTGTTGTCCAGGTCGATCGTGACCGGCGCGGTCACGTGGTAGAACGCCCCGCCGACGTCCAAGGTCGACACCCGGCCGGCGGCGGTGCCGGGGGCGGTGGCGTACATCCAGTTCGGCCGGTTCGACGCCGCGGCGGTGTTCGTGCCGTCCGGCACGATGTTCCCCTCGAGCCCGTCGGCGACCGTGATGAGCACCTCGCCCGGCCCGCGGTTCAACGCGTTGGACTCCTCGAGCGCGGCCCGGAGCGTGCAGGCGCCCTCCGCCGTCGCGCACACCCCGTCGCCGGGGCTGGCGTCAGCGCCGCCGAACTCGGTGGAGTCGACCACGAGCGTGTGCGTGGCGGCGGTGGCGGGCGGGGCCGTGACGACGGAGATGCCGACCACGGTGGCGAGGCCGGCGACCACGGCGAGCGGGCGCGCCCAGCGCGGGGAGCGCAGGATCGCGGCGGCGTACCGGGCGGGGGCCGGGGACGCCGCACGGGCGTGACGCGGGTTCACTGGGGAGGACCTCCGGGATCACGACCGGGGGTCCCCGGTCGTTCGAACGTGTGCACAACGTTCGCCCGGGACCGCACTACTCACGCGTGGCTGGCACGCCACTGAGGTGCTGCTGAGTGGCGACCCGGCGCAAACCTGCGCGCAGATCGCCCGTTCTTAGGTGGTCCACCCGTACGCAGGACCGAAGGCCTACTCCCGGTACGTAGGTGGTACTCGACCGCGCCGGAACACGACGACGGCCCGCCCCGATCGCTCGGGGCGGGCCGTCGGACGGCGTGGCGCTGCGGGTCAGAGGCCCTGCGCGAGCCGGTAGTACACCTGGTTCCAGCGGACCTGGTCGCGGAACCCGCGACGGGTGGTGTCCTCGTCGATCACGAGGAGCTCCGTGCCGGCGATGTCGGCGTAGATCTCGAACGCCTCGACGCCCGCCGCGGTCGACATGACCGTGTGGTGCGCGCCGCCCGCCGTCAGCCAGGCCTCCGCCGACGTGGCGAAGTCGGGCCGGGGTTCCCAGACCGCCCGGGCGACCGGGAGGTTCGGCAGCTCCTGCGTCGGCGGGACGATGTCCACGACGTTGGCCGTCATGCGGAACCGGTCGCGCATGTCGGCGAGCGACACGACGACGCCCACGCCGGGGTCGGCGTCGAACACCATGCGGACCGGGTCCTCCTTGCCGCCGATGCCGAGCGGGTGGATCTCCACGCGCGGGGTCGACGTCGTGAGGGTCGGGCAGACCTCGAGCATGTGCGCCCCGAGGATCTTCTCCGCGCCCGGGGTGAGGTCGTAGGTGTAGTCCTCCATCAGCGACGCGCCGCCGGGCAGGCCCTCGCCCATGACCTTCGCCGCGCGCACGAGCACGGCGGTCTTCCAGTCGCCCTCGGCGCCGAAGCCGTAGCCCTTGGCCATCAGGCGCTGGACGGCGAGGCCGGGCAGCTGGCGCAGGTCGCCGAGGTCCTCGAAGTTCGTCGTGAACGCCTTGGCGCCCACCGAGGTCAGGAAGGTCTCGAGCGCGATCTCCTGGCGGGCGGCGTACCGCAGCGACTCGTGCCGCTCGCCGCCGCGGCGGAGCTCGGGCGCCACGTCGTAGAGGTCCTCGTACTCGGCGACCAGCGTGTCCACGTCCGCGTCCGCCACGGCGTCCACCGCGGCGACGAGCTCGTTGACGCCCCAGGTGTTGACCGAGACGCCGAACCGCAGCTCGGCCTCGGTCTTGTCGCCCTCGGTGACGGCGACGTTGCGCATGTTGTCGCCGAACCGGACGAGCGTCAGCTCGTGGGTGGCGGCCCAGCCCGCGGCGGCGCGCGCCCAGGTGCCGACGCGCGTCGACACGGCCGGGTTCGACGCGTGGCCGACGACGGTCGTGCGGGCGACGCCGAGGCGGGAGGCGATGTACGCGTACTCGCGGTCGCCGTGCGCGGCCTGGTTGAGGTTCATGAAGTCCATGTCGATGCTGTCCCACGGCAGCTCGACGTTGGCCTGCGTGTGCAGGTGCAGCAGCGGCTTGCGCAGCTGGTCCAGGCCGGCGATCCACATCTTGGCCGGGCTGAACGTGTGCATCCAGGTGATGACGCCCAGGACGCGGTCGTCGGAGTTCGCGTCGAGCATCGCCCGGCGGATCGACGCGGAGTCCTTGAGCACCGGCTTCCACACGATGCGGACCGGCACGTCGGCCGCCTCGTCGAGGGTGCGGGCGACCTCCTGGGACTGCTCGGCGACCTGGCGCAGGGTCTCCTCGCCGTACAGGTCCTGGCTGCCGGTGAAGAACCAGACCTCGCGGTCGGCGTAGGGCTTGCTCATGCGTCCTGCTCCTTCGTGTTGGCGGCAGCCTCGGTGCTGCCCTGGCCGTAGACGTTCTGGTACCGGGCGTACAGCGAGTCGACCTGGTCCTGCGGGATGCGGGTGGGCTCGCCGAGCTGGCGGGAGATGTGCACGGTGCGCGCGACCTCCTCGACCATGACGGCCGCCTTGACCGCGGCCTTCGCGTCCTTGCCGATCGTGAACGGGCCGTGGTTGCGCATCAGCACCGCCGGGCTGCGCGAGCCGCGCAGCGTCTCGACGATGCCGCGGCCGATCGAGTCGTCGCCGATCAGCGCGAACGGGCCGACCGGGATGTCGCCGCCGAACTCGTCGGCCATCATCGTCAGCACGCACGGCACCGGCTCGGCCCGCGCGGCCCAGGCCGTGGCGTAGGTCGAGTGCGTGTGCACGACGCCGCCGATCTCGGGCATGTGCGTGTACACGTAGGCGTGCGCCGCGGTGTCCGAGGACGGGCTGCGGGTGCCGTCGACCAGGGTGCCGTCGAGGTCGCAGACGACCATCGACTCGGGGGTGAGCTCGTCGTACGTCACGCCGGACGGCTTGATGACGAGCAGGTCGTCGGTCGACGGGCCGTCCGGGTGCACCTGGACGCGCTGCGACACGTTGCCTGCCGTCCAGACGATCAGCTCCCAGCGCGGCAGCTCGGCGTGCAGCGTGGCGACCACCTCACGGGTGCGCGCCACCGCCTCCTGCACCTCGGCCGGGTAGTCGGCGAGGGTCCGGGTCATGGGGTTCTCCTCTTCAGGGTGGGTGGTCAGAGGGCCTCGGTCGCCGCGCGCTCGACGGCGATGCCGGCGCGGTAGCGGTCCAGGAACTGCTCGTAGCCGGCGACGTCGCCCGCGTCCGGGGCGACCGTGTCGACCTGCGCGCCGGCGAACACGCGCTCGGCCAGGTAGGTCGGCAGGTCCTGCTCGGCGGCCGCGTCGAGGTAGGCGGCGAGCACCGCGATGCCCCACGCGCCGCC
>JAPSIJ010000471.1 GCA_031178805.1 Cellulomonas sp.
GAGGGCGGCGCACGCGCCGGGCCGCCCCGGCGCGTGCGGAGGACCGACGGACCGGAGGCACCATGGACGCCACGGCGAGCAGCACGACGGCCACGCTCCCGCAGCCCCGCCCCGCCGGCGCCCCGACGCTGTCCGAGCGCGACCAGGCCGTCCTCGCCTTCGAGCGGCAGTGGTGGAAGTACGCCGGCGCCAAGGAGCAGGCGATCCGCGAGCTGTTCGACATGTCGGCCACGCGGTACTACCAGGTGCTCAACGCCCTCATCGACGACCCCGCGGCGCTCGCGCACGACCCGATGCTGGTCAAGCGGCTGCGCCGCATGCGCTCCTCCCGCCAGCGCGCGCGCACCGCACGCCGCCTCGGCACCGACGCCTGACGCCGCCCGGCACCGCCGCCTGACGTCGCCGCGGGCGCCGCGGCGCACGGGCGGGTCCCGGCGTCCCCGACGCCCCGGGGTGCACCCGTTAGCCTTGCCGCCGTGAGCAAGGCCGACTACCCCTACCCGGACGACGAGTTCGACGCCGTCACGCCCGACGGGCCCCGCGGCGTCCACCGCGCACCGCGATCCGCGTGGAGCCGCTGGTGGCCGTTCCTCGTCGTCCTGCTGGTCGTGCCCGTGCTCGCCTACGGCGCCGTGGCGTACCTGTCGCGCACCGGCGACCTGCCCGTCGTGGGCGGGGGCGACCAGCCCGCCGCGGAGCAGGAGCAGCCGGCGGCCGAGGAGCCCGGCGGCGAGGAGCCGGCCGCCGAGGGCGAGGCGCCCGCCGCCGAGACGACCCCGCCGCCCGAGGCGCCGCCCGCCGCACCCGTGCTCACGACGCCGGTCGAGGTGCTGAACGGCGCCCGCGTCTCCGGTCTCGCGGGGCGCGTCGCCGACGACCTGCGGGCCGCCGGGTTCACGGACGTCACGCCGGACAACGCGACGGAGGACCTGCCGGACGTCTCGACGGTCTTCGTCGCCTCGGAGGACCTGCGGGCGACGGCCGACCTCGTCGGCTCGACCGTCGGCGTCACCACGGTCGAGGTCGACCCGGACCGGGCCGGCGTCGGCATCGTCCTGCTGCTGGTCTCCGACCCCGAGGCCTGAGCCGCCCACCGCGCCTCCACCGGGACGCCGGTCCGCCGGGCCGTCCCGCGCCGCCGTGGACGGGCCGCCGCGCCCCTCGCAGGACCCGCGGGCGGACGGACGAACCCCCTGGTCGCGGCCGTGCGGGCGCCACTAGGCTCCACGCACCGGGGCGACGGCGGAGCGTCCCGACCGGCGGACGGCGAGGAGCACGGCATGGCGCAGGGCACGGTCAAGTGGTTCAACGCGGAGAAGGGGTACGGGTTCATCACGCCCGACGGCGGCGGCCAGGACCTCTTCGTCCACTACAGCGCGATCCAGGGCGACGGCTACCGCTCCCTCGACGAGGGCCAGTCGGTCGACTTCGAGGTGGGCCAGGGCACCAAGGGGCCGCAGGCCGAGCAGGTCCGACCGCTCTGACCCGGCACGGCACGACCGCGGGCACGCCCGCACCAGCACCCGCGGGTACGCCCGCACCAGCACGCCGCGGGCCCCGGCCCGCTCGACCGGCCCGGCCGCGGACGCCCGCGACCGGGCCGTCGTCGTGCCGGAGCGGTCGGGCCCGCGCAGGGGCGCGCCGCGGCGTGCTCAGGCCGTGCCGGGAGGAGCTCACGGGGCGCTCCGGCGGGCAGCTGAGGGGTCGGCGCAGGGGTGCGCTGCTTGCACTCGCAGGGGTCGAGTGCTAACCATTGGACTTAGCACTCTCCGGTGGAGAGTGACAGCAGCACACCGGCCTAGGTGAGGGCCGTCGCGACGCGGGACGTGACCGCGCGCGCGGCCCGTCCGTCGCGGGCACCGACCGGCCGACCCACGAACCGGAAGAAGGATCACAGCCCCATGGCCAAGATCATCGCCTTCAACGAGGAGGCCCGGCGGAGCATGGAGCGCGGGCTCAACACCCTCGCCGACACCGTCAAGGTCACTCTCGGCCCGAAGGGCCGCAACGTCGTGCTCGACAAGAAGTGGGGCGCGCCGACGATCACCAACGACGGCGTCTCCATCGCCAAGGAGATCGACCTCGAGGACCCGTACGAGCGCATCGGCGCCGAGCTGGTCAAGGAGGTCGCCAAGAAGACGGACGACGTCGCCGGTGACGGCACCACGACGGCCACCGTCCTCGCCCAGGCGCTCGTGCGCGAGGGGCTGCGCAACGTCGCAGCCGGCGCCAACCCGATCGCCCTGAAGAAGGGCATCGAGAAGGCGGTCCAGGCCGTCACGGCCGAGCTGCTGACGCAGGCCAAGGAGATCGAGACCAAGGAGGAGATCGCCGCCACGGCCGCCATCTCCGCCGCGGACACCCAGATCGGCGAGCTCATCGCCGAGGCCCTCGACAAGGTGGGCAAGGAGGGTGTCATCACGGTCGAGGAGTCCTCGGGCCTGGGCCTCGAGCTCGAGCTCACCGAGGGCATGCGCTTCGACAAGGG
>JAPSIJ010000472.1 GCA_031178805.1 Cellulomonas sp.
TCGAGGTCCTCGCCGCGCCGCACCAGCCGCGCCAGCGCCCGCGGGACGAGGGCGCGCAGCACGCCCTCGTCCAGCGGCGAGGGGCCCGGCGTCGGGTCGGCCACGCCGGCTCAGTCGTGCGCCGGGGCGTCGGACATGACCTCGCGCACGTCGATCCACTCGTACTGCGGCGTGCCGCCCGGCCCGGGCTCGGACGACACGTAGGCGGCGATCTCCACCGCCCGCTCGTACGAGTCGACGTCCACCATGTACCACCCCGCGACCAGGTCGGTGGTCTCGGGCAGCGAGCCGTCGGTGACCACCGGCGCGGCGTCCGGGCCCCCGTAGCGCACCCAGGTCTGCGCCGGGGTGAGCGCCTGGGCGTCGACGTACTCCCCGGTCTCGCGCAGCATCTCCCCGACGTGCCGGAGGAACGCCAGGTGCGCCTCGACGTCCTCGGGCGCCCACTGGTCCATCGGGGGCACGGGGCGGTGGTGCTCGGGCCCGCCGCGGTAGTGCTTGAGGAGCAGGTACTTCGGCACGGTGCTCTCCTGCCGTCGTGGGCCGCGCGGGTCGCGGCCCTCACCTGGTGAGCGGAGCCGGTCCGCGGTCCTCGACACGCGGGCCGGGCTCTGCCCCCATCCTGGACGCCGGACCCGCGCCCGCGGGAGGGGTAAGGGCCGTTTGCGCGCCCGCGAGCCGTGTGAGGGGATGAGCCGGTGCACCACGAACCCGGCCGCCCGTGACGGCCCTGCGGATCACGCTCGTCGTCCCGGCCCGGGACGAGCAGGAGCGCCTCCCCCGCTGCCTGGCGTCGGTCGCGGCCCAGACCCGCCCCGCGGACGAGGTGGTCGTGGTGGACAACGGCAGCACCGACGACACCGCGCGGCTCGCGGCAGCGGCGGGCGCGCGGGTGGTGCACGAGGGCGTACCGGGCATCTGGCCGGCCGCCGCCGCGGGCTACGACGCGGCCACGGGGGACGTCATCGCGCGGGTGGACGCGGACACGGTGCTGCCGCCCGGCTGGCTGGCCCGCGTCGAGGAGCTGCTGGCCGCGGACCCGGCGTGCGCCGCGGTCACCGGCCCGGGGCGGTTCCGCGGGCTCGGCCCGGTGGCGCGCCGCGGCGCCGACCTGCTGTACATGCGCACCTACTTCCGGCTCGGCGCCCTGGCGCTGGGCGGCCCGCCGCTGTTCGGCTCGGCGTTCGCCGTGCGCCGCGACGCGTGGGAGGCGGCCCGGGACGCGGTGCACCGCGACGCGGACGTGCACGACGACCTGGACCTGAGCTTCCACCTGCCGGCGGGCTCGGTGCGGTACGACGACGGCCTGGCCGTGTCGATCTCCGCCCGGCCGCTGCGCTCGCCCGGCAGCATGGGCCTGCGCCTGGCCCGCGGGTGGCGGTCCGTGGTGCTGCACTGGCCCGAGCGCGCGCCGTGGCGGGCGGCGCAGCAGCGCGTCGACGACTGGCGCGCCGCCCGCCGCCGCGCGCGGTAGCCGCCGGACGTCACGGCACGGCGACGCCGAGCCGGGCGGCCAGCCGGGCCGTGTCGGCGCGGTGCCGCGGCGTGGCGACCGGGTACTCGAGGCACCACAGCAGCTGCTGCACCAGCACCCGGGTCGCCGCCGCGTCGAGGTCGCCCCCGGGGTCCGGGTCGCCGGGCATGTCGTCCCACAGCGCCGCGCGCGCGGCGTCCGCGTCGTGCGGGCCGGCCCAGGCGCTGTCCCAGTCGACGACCGCGGCCAGCGCCCACCCGCCGGCGTCCTGCCGGACCAGGACGTTGCCGTGGTGCAGGTCGCCGTGAGTGAGCACCGCGGGGCGTGCGCCGTCGAAGGCGGAGACGTACCGGTCGAGGACGCGCAGCGCCACAGCGCGCCGGGCCGGGTCCGCGACGCGGAGCCGGGTGCGGGCGCGCAGGGCCGCCGCTTCGGACCCGCCCTCACCCGCGGCTCCCCCGTCCCCCGCGGCTCCCCCGTCGTCCGCCTCCGGCAGGTCGCCGAACCGCCGCCAGGTCACCGTCCGCAGCCGGCGCAGCACGTCGGCCAGCTGCCCCAGCACCCGCACCCGGTCCGCCGGGGCGGCGGCCGTCGCGACCTCGGCCCAGCGCCGGCCCGCGACGCGTTCCGTGACGAGGTGCTGCGCCCCGGCGTGCTCCCGCGCGACCAGCACCCGCGGCACGGGCACGCCCGCCGCCCCGGCGGCCCGCTGCGCCCGGGCGGAGCGCAGCAGGTCGAGCCCCGCCGCGGGCGACGCGACCTTCGCCACGAGCGCGCCGTGCGCCGCGGTCGCCACGTGCCACGTCGCCGCGCCGCCCTCGCCCGACAACCGGCCCACGACCCGGACCGGGACCCCGAGCAGGTCGCCGAGCGCGGCCTCGAGGCGGCCGCCGCCCGCCCCCGGAAAACCCGTCACGCCGTCACCCGGCGGGGGGGCGCTGCGCGAGCACGACCCACTCCCGGCCGGGCCGGTCGGGGGCGTCCCGGA
>JAPSIJ010000473.1 GCA_031178805.1 Cellulomonas sp.
GCGCGGTCCACGGCTCGGTCAGCGTGGACGAGTAGACGACCTTGTGCGCGGACCGCCAGAGCGCCGCGTAGTCCTGGATCGCCGGCGGCTCGTCGGCGGTGGGCATGGTCTCCCAGGCCGCGAGCACCTCGTACATCCGGCGGCCGTACAGGTGGGTGCCGATGCCGCGCTGCACGTCGTCGACGGCCTGGTGCACCTCCTCGTCCGGGGCGCTCCAGTCGAACCGGCCGTCGCGGTCCGCGACGAACCCGTCGAGCGACGTGATGGCGGCGTACACGAGCGTGGCCACGGCGACCTCCTCGTCGGTGCGGCCGCGAGGTGCGGCGACGGCACCAGCACAGCACACCCCGCTCGTGCGGCCCAGACCCCTCCCGGGCGGGCGGTCGCATGCGTACGATCGTCCGCATGAGCCGCAGCGACGTGACCCTGCCCGACGTCGGGGTGCTGCTGCCCCGCGACCTGCCTGCCGACCAGGTGCTCGACTACGCCCGGCGCGCCGACGCGCTGGGCTTCGCGGAGCTGTGGGTGGTCGAGGACCTGGGGTTCCGGGGCGGGATGGCCCAGGCCGCGGCGGCGCTCGCGGTGACGGAGCGGATCACCGTCGGCGTCGGGATCCTGCCGGCTGCCGCGCGGAACGTCGCGTTCACCGCCATGGAGGCCGGCACGGTCGCCGAGCTGTTCCCCGGCCGGCTGCACCTGGGCATCGGGCACGGGATGCCGGACTGGATGCGGCAGGTCGGCGCCTGGCCGACGAGCTTCCTCACGGCGTTCGAGGAGTACGTCACCGCCCTGCGGGCACTGCTGCGCGGCGAGGAGGTCACGCTCGACGGCCGGTACGTGCACCTGGACCACGTGCGGCTGGAGTCGCCGCCCGCGCAGGTGCCGCCGGTGCTCGCCGGCGTCCGCGGCCCGAAGTCGCTGGCCGTCGCGGGCCGGTGCGCCGACGGCACGGTGCTGGCCGAGCCGGTCGGCCCCGAGTACGCCCGCCTGGCGCGCGGGCACATCGGCGACGCCCCGGGGCACCGGCTGGTCGCCTACGACGTGGCCGCCGTCGCCGACGACCCGGCCGACGCGCGCGCCGCGGTCCGCCCTGCGCTCGCCTGGCTCGGCGACCCGGGCTGGGCCCCGCACATCGACCCGCTGCCGTTCGCGGCGGAGTTCCGCGCGCTGCACGACCGCAGCCCGGACCGCGACACGTTCGCCGCCGCGCTCCCGGACGCCTGGGTCGAGCGGCTCGCGGTCGTGGGGACGCCGGAGCAGGCCCGGGCGCGGCTCGCCGAGATCGGCGCGGCCGGGGTGGACGCCGTGGCGCTCGCCCCGGCCGGGCCGGACCCGCTCGGCGCGCTGGAGCAGCTCGCCCGGGTGCTCTGACTCAGCCGCGCGCGACCGACGCGACGAACCGCGCGTGCCGGTCCTGCAGGCCCGCGACGCGGCGCGCCACCACGGCCGCCGCGTCGTCGCCCGCCTCGACGATCGTCGGGCGCCGGCGCGCGTTCGCCGAGCAGGCGAAGTCGGCGCAGATCAGCGTGCCGACGGTGTCGCCGTTCCGGCCCGCGGCGCCGGCGCGCTTCGCGACGAACAGCGCGACCTCGTTGGTGGCGATGACGTCCTCGCACCACACGCACACGGCGTTCCGCTTGGTGGCGCCGTCGGACGCGCGCAGCACGATGCCGGTGGGGCGGTCGTCGAGCCAGGTGACGACGTACGCGCGGCGGGGGTTGCGGGCGTCGGTCCAGCCCAGGTAGTCGAGGCGGTCCCAGTCCCGGCCGGCGAGATCGGCGGGCAGGGTGGCCTGGGCCGCGTCGCGGCGGGAGCAGTTGACGAAGGACGCGCGGATCTGGGGGTCGGTCAGGGGACGCATGGCGGACTCGCTCTCGGGGTGTCGGGGAGCCACCGGGCGCGCAGGGGCGCGCGGGCGGCGGGGGAGAGGGACCCGTCGCGCGGGGACGCCGGACGACCCCGGCCCGGTCCGGCGGCGCAGCGGCGGCCGGGGGGTGCGGGGTGGTGGATCAGCGGGGCGCGACGGGGGACGTCGCGTCACGCAAGGTGGCCGTGGCGGCCACCCTCGCTCCCTGCGGACATCCGCGTGCTCCCGTGCTCGACGGCCGCGGCGTCCCCGCGGCTCCGACCCCCCGATCCTGCCACCTTCCGCGCCGCGCTGTCGCACCCATTCCGCCGTCGCGTCCCTGCCCGCGCGCTCGCTGGGCGCTCCGGGCCGCCGAGACTACGGAAGATGTGGCTTCAGCGGCCGAGGTAGCAGCGGATACTGCAGTCTCGGCGGACGTCGGGTGCGGAGAGGGCGGGCGGGTGCGAGCGGTGCGGGTGCGGCACGGGGTACGGGTGCGGCAGGGGGCGCGGACGGCGGGTGTCGTCGGCGTGCTCGCGGTGCTCGCGGCGTGCAGCGGCAGCGCCGGCAGCGCGCCCGCCACCCCCGCGGCGCCCGCCGC
>JAPSIJ010000474.1 GCA_031178805.1 Cellulomonas sp.
CGATGCCGGCGAGCACCAGCAGCGACTCGGCGTTGCGGCGCATACGGGTGGCGAGGTGGTCGAGGCGGAACAGGTTGGCCAGCGTGGCCGGGTCCTCCTCGCTGCGCTCCAGCGAGTCGATGAACGCGAGCTGGCGGCCGAGCAGCACCTGGTCGCGACGGGCGACGTTGACGAACATCTCGGCGATGGAGCCGCGGAGCGCGGCCTGCTCGCGGGCCACCTGGATGGTGGTGGCGTTGACGTCGTTGAACGCCTGGGCGAGGCGGCCCACCTCGTCCTGCGAGTCCACGGGGATGTCGGCGATCGACAGGTCCGGGGTCTCACCGGGGACGGCCACCTGCTCGACGAGACGCGGCAGCTCCTCGCGGACCTGGCCGGCGGCGACCGTCAGGCGGCGCATCGGGACGACGATGCCCCGGGAGACGACGAACGCGATCACGATGGAGAGCACGGCGGCCGCGGCGGTCAGGCCGACCGTCAGCAGCGCCTCCTCCTGGGCGGTGGTCGCGATGGACTGGGCGCTGCCGGCCGCCGACTCCAGGAGGTTCCCGGCGGTGTTGCGCAGCACGGCGAGCTCGCCGTTGGTCAGGGTGTTCCACCGGGTGGCGTCCAGCGCCGACACCGTGAGGGTGTTGCCGGAGACGAGCGACAGCTGCATCGCGGTGAGGTCGGCGTCCCGCGAGGACAGCTGCAGGTCGGTGAGGCGCAGGTTGTTCGTCAGCTCGCGGGCGTCGGCGCGGGACTGGTCCTGCACGGCGAGCAGCGCGGCGAGCTCCTGGACGCGGCTCGTGTCGGCGCCGTCGTCCGCCAGGACGTCCTCGGCCACCGGGCCGGCGTGCAGGATCTGCTCGACGGTGTCGGCGATGGCGGCGTACGCGGACAGCTGGCCGGCCAGGGACCGCTCGGACAGCGTCTCGGCGACCACGGAGGTCACGCCGTTGTCGGCCTCGATGATGTCGGTGTAGTTGCTGTCGACCAGCGACTCGGGGATGGTCCCGGCGTCGACGCGCCCGCGGATCTCGGTCAGCCGCCCGTGCTGGCTGTCGGCGTTCAGCACCGCGTCGCGGACCCGGGGGTCCAGCACGGACAGGTCCACGCCCGACACGCCCTCGCGCAGCGCGGCGATGGCGGTGTCGGTCGCCGCGCGGGTCGCGGCGAGGTTGCCGGCCAGCGGCTTCTCGGCGACCGTCTGCTCGGACAGGGTCCGCTCCTGCTGCAGGGCCTCCGCGGCGCGGGACGACAGCGGCAGCACCTGCACCACGTCGCGGACGGTCGCGGCGGTCCGGGCCTCGGTCACGGCCTGGGCGGTGACGAAGGACGCGATCGCCAACAGGACGAGCACGGGGACCGCGAGGACCGCCAGCACCTTGGCGCGGATGCCGAGCCTGCGCAGCATGTCGACCTTGCCTCCCGATCCCTGTCTGTCCTGCCCGGCGTCGCACGCGACGACCGGGAGCGGGGACCCGAGAGGGCCCTCGTCCGAACTCCATCGGCGCACGGCCGCCCCGACATGAGCCCATCGGGAGGTTTCATCCGCTGTGTACTGCGCGGACACCGTGCGTAGGCTCGCACGATGCAGGTGGTGGAGGTCAAGAGTCCCGGTGGTCCGGACCAGCTGCGGGTGGCCGAGCGGCCCGATCCCGTGCCCGGTCCGGGCGAGGTGCTGGTGCGGGTCGCGGCGGCGGGCGTGAACCGCGCGGACCTGCTGCAGCGCGAGGGCCGGTACCCGCCGCCGCCCGGGGCACCGGAGTGGCCCGGGCTCGAGGTCTCGGGCGTCGTCGCAGGTCACGGCCCCGGCGTGGACGTCGCGGCGTGGCCGCTGGGGGCGCGCGTCGCGGCGCTGCTGCCCGGCGGCGGCTACGCCACCGCGGTCACCGTGCCCGCCGGCCTGCTGCTGCCGGTGCCGGACGCGGTGGACCTCGTGGACGCGGCCGGGCTGCCGGAGGCCCTGCTCACGTCGTGGACGAACGTGGTGGACGCCGGCCGGCTCGCCGCGGGCGAGGTGCTGCTGGTCCAGGGCGGGTCCGGCGGGGTCGGCTCCGTCGCGGTGCAGCTCGGGGCGGCGCTCGGGGCGCACGTCGTGGCGACTGCCGGCGGCGCCGAGCGCGCCGAGCGGTGCCGCGCGCTGGGCGCCCGGACCGTGGTGGACCACCGCGCGCAGGACGTCGTCGAGGCGGTGCGCGCGGCCACGGACGGGCACGGCGCCGACGTGGTGCTGGACGTGCTGGGGGCGGGCGGCCTCGCGACGAACCTGGCCCTGCTGGCGACCGGCGGCCGGCTCGTGGTGATCGGCACCCAGCGCGGCGCGCGCGGCGAGCTGGACCTCGGCCTGCTGATGGCCCGGCGGGCCAGCGTCATCGGCACGACGCTGCGCGCCCGGCCGCTGCCGGAGAAGGAGCGGATCGTGGCCGACGTGCGGGCGCACGCCTGGCCGATGCTGGACGACG
>JAPSIJ010000475.1 GCA_031178805.1 Cellulomonas sp.
TCGGCCTCGTCGGCCTGCTCAACCCGCTCACCGGCGTCGTCGTCGGCCTCGCGCTCGGCGGCGAGCACCTGACGCCGCTGCAGGTGGCCGGGGTCGTCGCGGTGCTCGCCGGCGTGGTGCTCGGGCAACCCGCGGTGCGCTCCGCACGCGACCGCCTGCGGGCACGCCGTCCCCGCGCCGACGCTCACGCGCAGGTCCCGCCGGCACGCGTCACCGGCGTGGCCGCCGGCGGCCGTCGCTGAGACGCCGCCGAGGCGCTCACCTCAGAGGTAGCCGGAGCCCCCGTCCCCCGCCGCCGCTGCCGCCGGTGCGGGCGCTGGACCGCGCAGCAGCACGGTGGAGGCGCCCGACGGGCTCGTCGTGACCAGCCAGCGCATGCCGGACAACGGGCAGGCGCGCAGCGCCGCGCCGCGCCCCACCTCGACCGGCGGACCGGCCGAGGGGACAAGGTGCTCGCTCGCGTAGCCGCGGGCGAAGCGGCCGGTGACGGCGGTGCCCTGCCAGCACCGGCACGTCGCGACCTGTCCCTGCTCGGCCGCCTCCGTCGCCGCCCGCCGACGTCCGGCCGCCCGGCGGTGGCGGAGCCGGTCGAGCCGGATGCCGCCCCACAGCGCCGCCCCCGGGACACCGAGGAAGAGCATGGCGAAGACGACCGCCTCGACGGCGTCCGGGACCCGCTGGCCCAGGCCCGCGGGCGCAGCGACCCACCACCCGGCGGCGGACCAGCCCGCGACGAGACCGGCCACGGTGAGCAGCGACGGGATGAGGCGCACGTGGGACGCGCCGTCCCGGGCGCGCCCGAGCCGGTCGTCGTACCGCAACGCGCTCAGGCCGTCCCAGACCCGCCCGTCCACGAGCGTCATGTCCACCACGGGACGCCACCAGCGCCGCGCGGCCGCGACGGCGAGGGCGCCGACCGCGACGCCCGCGTAGGCGTGCGCGAGCAGGGCGACGGACGCGACGGCGGCCGCCACCGCGACCACCACCGGGACGACCCTCGGGGCGACGGCGCGGCGCGGGGCGTGCCGAGCGGCGAGCGCGTCCAGCACCTCGCTGCGCGGCCCCGTCCGGGCCACCGCCGTCGCGAGCAGCGCCGCACCCGCGCCGTCCCCGCGGCGCACCAGCTCCGCGACGACACCCTCGGCGGCGAGGGCGTCCTCCCAGGGCGGCGGCACCGCAGCCGCGAGCTCGTGCGCCGCCTCCAGCACCCGGACCGCAGCGGCGCGCGCGTCGGTCCGGTCGCGGCCCTGCACCCATGCCGCCAGGAAGCGGCTCAAGACGTACGGGGTGCGCACGCCGTGCTCCACCACGACGGCCCGCCACGCCTCGTCGGCGACGCCACGCTGACCGGCCGCGTCAGCCGCCGCACCGAGCGCGTACAGGTAGGAGAGCCGGACGGACGCCGGCAGCACGCCTCCGACGGCGACGAGACGCGCCAGCTCGTCCGCACGCCCGAGCGCCGCCCGGCAGGCGAGTGCCACGACGTGGTCGAACGACCGCGGGCCGTCGTCCGGGACGTCCGCCGCGCCGACCGCCTCGAGGACCGCCAGACCGCCCGCCGGGTCACCGGTCAGGAGGGCGGCGCGGGCACGTCCGGACGCGCCGGCCGCGTCCGGCACCTGGTCCCACAGGCGTGCCGCAAGCGGGAGGTCGTCGACGTCCTCGGCGGCCGAGGCCCACGCGGACAGCAGGACGCGACGGTGCCCGGCGGCGGGGACGCCGGGGTCGGCGGGCGACGAGGCGGTGGTGTGCGGCACACGACGGGATCGGCACCTCGGGCGGAACGGTTGAGGCCGGTCCGACGGGGACCTCAGGCCTGCGCCGGCTCCCCGTCGCCCAGCAGCTTGCGCAGGTACGCGTACGTCAGGTCGCCGGCCGTCTGGTCGTGCTGGTGCTCGTAGCCGGCCTTCGCGTACAGGGCGATGTTCTGCACCGAGTCGCGGCCGGTGAACACCCAGACCTCCTCGATGCCCTCCGGCAGGTACGGGAGGATCGCCGTGAGCAGCTCGGTGCCCACGCCCTTGCCCTGCAGGTCGGGTGCGACCGCGAACCGGCCGAGCGTGGCCTTGGCACCCTCCACCAGCACGCGGATCGACCCGATGAGCCGGTGCCCCTGCCACGCCCCGAGCGTGATGACGCCGTCCGCGCCGAGGTCGGCGACGAGCTCGTCGAGCGTCTGCGTCAGCGGCGGGATGTGGGGGTCGCCGTACTGCTGGGCCTCGGTCACGAACGCCGCGCGGCGCAGCGTCAGCAGCTCGCCCGCGTCGTCGGTGGTCACCGGGCGGATGTCGAGGTCGGCCTGCGTCATGCGGCTCATCGTGTCAGCCGCCCGGCGAGGCGCACTACTCTGGGCGCTCGTGTCCCACACCTCGGATGAGCTGACCACGCACTGGGTCCTGACGCTGTCGTGCCCCGACCGTCCCGGCATCGTCGCGGCCGTCGC
>JAPSIJ010000476.1 GCA_031178805.1 Cellulomonas sp.
GGCGAGGTCCAGGCCGTGCTCGGCCAGCCGCTCGGCGATGGTGGGGAACCGCCGCCGCAGCCGCTCGGCGCCCAGGTGCCGGGCGTCGAGCAGCACGTGGTCGGAGCCGGTGCGGGCGAGCTGCCGCACGATGGCCTTCGCGACGACGTCCCGCGGGGCGAGCTCGGCGAGCGGGTGCACCGCCGGCAGGAACCGGTGGCCGTCGGTGTCCACGAGCAGCGCGCCCTCGCCGCGGACCGCCTCGGACACCAGCGTCAGCTGGCCCTTCGCGCCCGAGCCGAGCCACAGCACCGTGGGGTGGAACTGCACGAACTCGACGTCGCCGACCGCCGCCCCGGCGCGCAGGGCGGCCGCCATGCCGTCGCCGGTGGCCTGCACCGGGTTCGTCGAGGACCGGAACACCTGCCCGATGCCGCCGGTGGCCAGGACCACCGCGGGGGCGAGCGCGGCGCCGACGCCGTCCCGGCTGCCCTCGCCGATCACGTGCAGCGTGACGCCGCAGGCCGGGCCGGGGCGCCCGTCGGGCCCGGGGGCGCCGGTGAGGACGTCCAGGACCAGCGCGTGCTCGATGACCTCGATGCCGGGGTCGGCGCGGACGGCCGCCAGCTGCGCGACCAGCGCCCGGGAGATCTCCGCGCCGGTGGCGTCGCCACCGGCGTGCGCGACCCGGTCGGCGTGGTGGCCGCCCTCCCGGGTCAGGCTGAGGGCGCCGTCGGGCTCGGTGTCGAACACGGCGCCGCGGGCGACGAGCTCCCGCACCCGGGCGGGCCCCTCGGTGACCAGCACCTCGACGGCGCGCGGGTCGCACAGGCCGACGCCGGCCACCAGCGTGTCCCGCAGGTGCGCCTCCGGGGAGTCGGCGGGGTCCAGGGCCGCGGCGATGCCGCCCTGCGCCCAGACGGTCGACCCGGACACCAGCTCGCCCTTGGTGACCAGCAGCACCCGGGGCACCCGGGTGCGCAGCTCCAGCGCGGCGGTCAGGCCGGCGATCCCGGAGCCGACGACGACCGCGTCGGCCCGGACGGTCCAGCCCGGCGCCGGCGCGGCGAGCCGGCGCGCGAGGCGGACGGTCACCGCCCGGCGCCCGCGTCCCGCCCGGCCGTGCCCGCGTCCCGCCCGGCCGTGCCCGCGTCCCGCGCGGCCGTGCCCGCGTCGCCGAGGTCGCCCCGCACCGGGTGCTCCCCCGCGCCGCCGCCCGTACCGACGCCGTGGCCGGACGTCCCCGCGTCGTCCTGCACCAGCGCCCGGCCCTCGTCGAACGGCACGCCGCTGGGGTGCAGCCCGGACGCGGCGGTCCACGACTCCGGCACGGTGCCCGGGTCGTGCCCGGTGTCCATGATCCGGTTGTCGGCGTCGACCAGGACGACGTGCGGCTCGTAGGTGCGGGCCTCGGCGTCGGACAGCATCCCGTAGGCGATCAGGATGACGACGTCGCCGGGGTGCACCAGGTGCGCGGCGGCGCCGTTGATGCAGATCTGCCCGGAGCCGGCCTCGCCGGCGATCACGTACGTGGTGAGCCGGGCGCCGTTGGTCACGTCGACGACGTCGACCTGCTGGCCGGGCAGCAGGTCCGCGGCGGCGAGCAGGTGCGCGTCCACGGTGATCGAGCCGACGTAGTGCAGGTCGGCCTGGGTCACGGTGGCGCGGTGGATCTTGCCGATCATCATCGGCCGGAGCAGCGACGTCATGTCACGCCCACCTCACGTCGGAGTTGTCGATCAGCCGGGTCGCACCGACCCGGGCGGCGACCGCGAGCACGGCGGTGCCGGTGGCGGGGCGGTCGACGACGTCCGCGAAGGTCGCGAGGTCGACCAGCGCCACGTAGTCCGGCTCCAGCCCCGCGGCCGTGAGCACGGCCCGGGTCGCGGCGCGCACCTCGTCCGGGCCCGCCCCGGCCGCGGCGGCGTCGCGCCCGGCGGCGAGCGCGCGGCTCAGGGACAGCGCCCGCTCGCGCTCGTCGGCGGAGAGGTAGACGTTCCGGGAGGACAGCGCCAGCCCGTCGGCGTCGCGCTCGGTCGGGACGCCGACCACCTCGACGGGCACGTCGAGGTCGCGGACCATCCGCGCCACCGCGGCGAGCTGCTGCACGTCCTTGCGGCCGAACAGCGCGACGTCCGGCGCGGTCAGGTGCATCAGCTTCAGCACCACGGTGAGCACGCCGTCCAGGTGGCCGGGGCGCACGGCGCCCTCGTAGACGGTGCCGACGGGGCCCGCCGCGACCCGGACCAGCGGGTCGCCGTCCGGGTACACCACGTCCGGCGACGGGGCGAACACCACGTCGCCGGCGCCGAGCAGGTCGGGTCCGGTCAGCGACGCCAGGTCGCCCTCGAGGTCGCGGGGGTAGCGGTCGAGGTCCTCCGCCGGCCCGAACTGCAGCGGGTTGACGAAGATCGTCACCACCACCTGCTCGCCGCGGGCGCGCGCCTCGC
>JAPSIJ010000477.1 GCA_031178805.1 Cellulomonas sp.
CGGCCGGACCGGGTCGCCCAGACGCTCGCAGCCGCGGCCGTGCCGCTGCCGGACGCCCTGTTCGACGAGCTGGAGACGCTCGTGCCGCCGTCCGACGCCTGGCTGGACGCCCCGTTCGAGGGCTGAGCCCGCCCGCTCCGCCGTCCAGGTGCCCGGGGCATCGATTACGGTTCTCGGGACAGCGACGCACGCCTGGACGGAGTCGTATGACCGAGCACGGCAGCGCGGCGCCGCGCACCGGCGGCCCGCCGGCGGACGTGCCGATCGACCTCTACCGCGACGGGCTGGTGGACTCGCGGTCGACGTCGTCGGCGGCCGGCATCGAGCGGCTCGTGCGGGCGCCCGACGCCGGGGAACGCGGGGGGCCCGTCGACGTCGACGACGTCGTGGACGCGTGCCGCGACGACGACTCGACGGACGACGTCACGCTGTTCGTGCTGTCCCGCGAGCCCGGTCCGGCCGTCGTACCGGCCGTGGCGGGGGCTGCGTGAGCGCGTCCGCCCCGGGTGCGCGCGCGGCGCTCGCCCGGGCGTTCTGGCGCGTCAGCCGCTGGGAGCTGCGTACGGAGCGTGTCCCGCGCGACGGCACCGGCGTGCTCATCGGGGCCCCGCACACGTCGAACTGGGACTTCGTGCTGATGCTGGCCATCGCGTGGGAGGCCGGGCTGACCTTCCGCTGGCTCGGCAAGCACACGTTGTTCTCCGGGCCCGCGGGCCCGCTGATGCGCGCGCTCGGCGGCATCCCCGTCGACCGCCGCGACCCGGCGGGGCTGGTCGAGGACGTCGTCGGCCGGATCCGCGCGGGCGAGCGGTTCTACCTGGTGGTGACGCCGGAGGGCTCGCGGTCGGGGTCGGGCTGGAAGTCGGGCTTCTACCGCATCGCGCGGGCCACGGACCTGCCCGTGACGCTCGGCTACGTCGACCGCACCACGATGACCACGGGCCTCGGCCCGACGCTGCGCCTGACGGGCGACGTGCGGGCCGACATGGACGCCGTGCGGGCGTTCTACGCCGACAAGGCGGGGTTCGCGCCGGGCCGGCGCACCGAGCCGCGCCTGCGGGACGAGGCGGGCCCGGCGGCGCAGGACTGACCCCGCGGGCCGACGAGCGGCGGCCGGCCGCCCGCGCCCCCTTCCGGATGCGGCGCCCCGGGCCTCGACATACCGTCGGAGCAACGCATCGACGAGGAGGCTGTCATGGGTCTGGACGACAAGATCAAGAACGCGGCCGAGGAGGCCACGGGCAAGGTCAAGGAGGGCCTGGGCAAGGCCTCGGACGACGACCGCCTCGAGGCCGAGGGCCACAAGGACCAGTCGAAGGCGAACGTGAAGCAGGCGGGCGAGAACGTCAAGGACGCCTTCCGCTGACCCCACGCACCGCGCACCGCGCCCCCGGACCGCTCGTCGGTCCGGGGGCGCGTCGCTGTCCGCGGGAGGCGGCGCGCGGCGGGGGCCGGCCGGCGTCCGGGCCCGGCGCGCGGTCGCCGAACGGGTGAATTGATCGCTCGTCCTGATCAGGTGACCTGGAACACTTCCGCCGACGATGAGAACGGGCTAATGTCGGACTTGTCAGCGAAACGGCAAACCCTCCGCAAGGCGGGGACGCAAAGCCACGGGACCCACGCGGTCAGCCGGGCTACCGAACGAGAGGCCCTCATCATGGACCAGCGTGGATCCGCCGCGGAGCCCTTCGAGGCCCGCATGAACTCCCTCCCCGACGCCCGCGTGGCGTCCTGGGCCGCGACCGCCCGCCGCCTGCAGGTGGTGGCGACGCTCCCCGCCCAGCGGGACCGCATGGCGGCCTGAGCCGCTGCACGACGGACCGGGCAGCGCCCGTCGCACACCGCCGCGCAGGCGTGGACCCGCAGCACCGGGTCCGCGACCTGCGCGGACGTGCGTCTAGAGGTCGCCCTTGCTCGACAGGTAGCGCATCGCGGCCCACCCGAACGGGATGCGCAGCCAGTACGTGAGCAGGCGGAACAGCAGCGCGACGGTGCCGGCGACGCCGGCGTTGACACCGGCGATGGTCGACAGGCCGACCGTCAGCGCCGCCTCCACCGTGCCGATGCCGCCGGGCGTCGGCACGACCGACCCCGCCGTGTTGCCCGTCAGGTACACCAGCGCGGTCTGCACGAGCCCGACCTCCTGGCCGAGCGCGGCGAGCGCCGCCTCGAACGCCAGCACGTAGCCCATCGTCATGAGCACGTTGCCGCCGACGGCGAGCGCGAGGCGCCACGGCTGCCCGACGACCTCGATGAGCCGCGGCAGCGTCTGGCGGACGGTGGGCCCCGCGGTGCGGTGCGCCCACGAGCGCACGCCGGGGAACAGCAGCGCGACACCCACGGCGGCGGCGACGACGGCGAGCGCGACGAGCATCGCGGGGGAGACCGAGAGCGTCGACGGCGAGCTCACGCCCGACGTCACGGTGAG
>JAPSIJ010000478.1 GCA_031178805.1 Cellulomonas sp.
TCCTCGGCCGCGCGGGCCTGCGGGATCTCGAGGTCGAGCGTGTCGCCGGCCTGCGGCTCGCTGCTCGACGGCGTGCTCGGCGTCGCGTCCTGGGTGCTCACGAGGACAGATTCTAGGACCACGCGGGGCCCGGCGGCGGCTGCGACGGCTGTGAACCTCGGCACGCTGACCGGCCGGTCGGCTTTCGGGCGTCCCGCCAGGGCGCACGAGACGCCGTGAGGGCGCACGAGATCTCCTGCGCCGTCGTGGTGGCTCGTGCGCCGTGGCGGGGCGTGGGTGCCCCGGGTGGGATTCGAACCCACACTGGATCGGGTTTGAGCCGACTGCCTCTGCCGTTGGGCTACCGGGGCGCGCGGTCAGGGTACCGGGGCGGCGGCGTCAGACCGCCGAGCCCCGCACCGGGGCCGCCCGCTCGGCGCGCCGGTCGTCCAGCCACCGGGCGAACTCCGCCGCGGGCACCGGCCGGCCGTGCAGGTAGCCCTGCACCCGGTCGCAGCCGAGCTCGCGCAGCAGCACGTGCGTCGCCTCGTCCTCCACGCCCTCGGCGATCAGCCGCAGGCCGAGGTGGTGCGCGAGGTCGACGGTGCCGGAGACGATCGCCCGGGTCCGGGGGTCGGTGGTCGCGCGGGCGGTGAACGACCGGTCGAGCTTGAGCTCCTCGGCGGGCAGGTCGTTCAGGTACGACAGCGAGGAGTACCCCGACCCGTAGTCGTCGATGCTGATGCCGATCCCCCGGGCGGCGAGCCGGTGCGTGACGTCGACGGCCAGCTCGGGGTCGTGCATCAGGCTGGTCTCGGTGATCTCCAGCACCAGGCGGTCGGCGGGCAGCCCGGAGCGGGCGAGCGCGTCGTCGACGGCGCCGACGAGGCCGGGGTGCGCCAGGCACGAGGTGGACAGGTTCACCGCGACGGTCAGGTCGTGCCCGGCGGCGGACCAGCCGGCGGCGGCGCGGGTGGCCTGGTCGAGCACGTGCCAGGTGAGCGGCGTCATCAGGCCGTTCTCCTCGGCGAGGTCGAGGAAGGCCGCGGGGGCGAGCAGCCCGCGCTCGGGGTGCTCCCAGCGGGCGAGCGCCTCGGCGCCCACGACGCGGCCGTCGGCGAGGTCGACCTGCGGCTGCAGGTGCACCACGAGCCGGCCGTGGGCGTCGCCGCCCCGGCGGTCCAGCGCGACCCGCAGCGCGTCCCGCAGCTCGCGCTCGGCGTGCGCGCGGGCGTCCGCGTCCTCGTCGTAGAGGCGCACGCCGCCGCCCGCCTGCTTGGCGTCGTACATCGCGGCGTCGGCGCAGCGGAGCAGGCCACCGAGCGCCCGCACCCCGAGGGCGCTGCTGGCCACGCCGATGCTGGCCTCCAGCCGCACGGCGCGGCCCTCGGCCTGCACCGGCCGGGCCACGGCGGCGAGCAGCCGGTGCGCCAGCGCGACCGCGGCGTCCGGGTCGGCGTCGCGCAGCACCGCCGCGAACTCGTCGCCGCCGAGCCGCGCGAGCAGCCCGTGCCCGCCCAGTGCGCCCTCGAGGCGCGCCGCGACGGTGCGGATCACGCCGTCGCCGACCGCGTGGCCGAACCGGTCGTTGACCTCCTTGAACCGGTCGAGGTCGATCACGAGCAGCGCCCCGCGCGGCGCGTCCGCGAGCGCCTCGACGGACTCGACGAGGGCGCGCCGGTTCGCGACGCCGGTGAGCGGGTCGGTGCGGGCCTCCTGGCGGACGGACGCGAGCTGGGCGAGCTCGGTGACGAGCCGCAGCACCCGGATCCCGCCGCCGGTGGCCGCGGCAGCCGCGAGCAGCGAGGACGTCCAGTGGTCGCCGGGGCGCAGCGTGTCCGCGGCGAGGAGCAGCACGCCGGCCACCATGACGACGACGGCGCCGACGGTCGTGGTCTGCGAGGACGCGTCCTCGGGGGGCAGCGCCCGCGCCCGGCCGACGCGCTGCGCCGCCACGACGAGGACGAGCCCGGCCCAGGCGGCGACGACGAGGGAGGTCGGGGCGGTGCCCGTGCCGTCCCTGGGCCCGCCCGCGTCCGTCAGCAGGGTGACCGCCTCGACGGCCGCGGTGGTGGCGAGCGCCGCGGCCACCACCCAGGCGCGCCGGTCCCGCCGCAGGCCCGCGATGGTCAGGACGGTGCCCGCGGTGCCGAGGGCGACGAGGAGCGCCGCGAGCCGGAGCAGGCCGAGCTGGGCGCCCCACCACGCGTGCGTGCCGGGCTCGGCGCGCACCAGGAAGTTGCCGAGCGCGACGACGGCGGCCGTGGCGCTCACGCCGTTGAGCCAGTCCCCCGGGTCGGAGATCGCGGTGCGCACCCGGTTCCAGTGCACCAGCCCGTGGTAGAGCGCGGCGGCCGCGGCGACCGCGCCCAGGGTGAACGCCGCGCCGCGGGGCCCGCCGGCGAGGGCGGTGACCGTCTCCAGCGCCAGACCGCCGCCGAGCAGCAG
>JAPSIJ010000056.1 GCA_031178805.1 Cellulomonas sp.
ACCGCGTCGATGACCGCGCCGACGACCGGGGCGCCCAGCGCCGCGCCGACCGTGTTCGCGGTGCCGCTCCAGCCCATGATCTCGCCCCGCCGGTGCTCGGGGACCGACCGGACCAGCGACGCGTTGATCGCCGACAGGGCGGCCGCGCACGGCAGGCCGGCGACGACGACCGCGACGGCCAGCTGCGCCTGGGTCTCGGCGAGCGCCGCCGGCAGCGTGGCCGCACCGAGCATCGCGACCAGCGCGAGCGGGTGCAGCTCGCGCCGCTGCGCCCCGTAGACCAGGCCGCCGACGACCGAGCCGACGCACCACAGCGCGATCATCCAGCCGACCGCGGACTCGTGCCCCCAGCCCTGCAGCGCGGCGACGATGCCGACGTCCGTGCCGTTGAGGATCAGCGCCGCGGCGGAGGCGGCCGCCAGCACGACCAGCAGGCCGGGCGTCAGCAGCCGCGGGCGCGGGCCCGCCCCGGCGGGCGCCGCGGTGCCCCCGGGCGACCGCGTCGGCGGGTCGAACCACATCAGCAGCAGCCCGGCGGCGACGGTCGCGACGCCGACCACGGTGAGCGCGGCCGTGGTGGACACCTGCGTCGCCACGAGCACGCCGAGCGTCGGCGCGAGCATGAACGTCATCTCGGTGGCCACGGAGTCCAGGGCGAACGCGGTGCGCTGCTGCTCGGCGGGCACCAGCACCGCGAGCGACTGCCGCACCACCGAGAACACCGGCACCAGGAACACGCCCGCGACGACCGCCGCCACCACCAGCGCCTCGTAGCCGAGCCGGGGCGCGACCAGCCAGACCGCCGACTCCACGAGCACGGACGGCAGCAGCGCCCGGCGCAGGCCCAGCCGGTCGACGCGGCGCCCCCGCCACGGCGAGCCGATCGCGACCCCCACGGTCATCGCGGCCGCGACCAGGCCGGCCCGCGCGTACCCCTGGCCGAGCGGCCCCACGACGTGCAGCGTCAGCACGACGCCGGTCATGGCGTGCGGGATCCGGGCGACGAACGCGACCAGGACGAGGGGCAGGACACCGGGCAGGCGCAGCAGGCGGCCGTAGGGGGCGAGGGACACCGCAGGATTGTCCCGTGCGGCCGGCCCGTCCAGTGACCGCGCGGGCCCGGCGGGGTGCCCGCGGGACGGTGATCTTGCGCACGCTCCGCGGGCCCGACCGTATGGTGGTGCCCGTGACGTCAGCGACCGGGCCCCAGGACCCGATCGGCCCCGGGCCGGCCGGGTCCTCGTCGTGGGCCCCGGCGGGCACCACGGCCACGCACCCCCAGCCCCTCGCGCACGGGCACGGACACGCGCACGTCGCGCCGCCGGCCGCGTCGCGGCGCCGCCGGCCGTGGGCCGTCGTCGTGCTGTCGCTGCTGCTGGTCCTCGTCACGGCGCTGTCCGCCTACCTGTGGGTCCGCACCGACCGGTACGAGGCGTACGCCCGGGACGTCGTCGACCAGGGCCGCACCATCGGCACGGAGCTGGCCACGCTGCGGGCCCAGCACGAGGGCACGCTGTCCGAGCTGGACGCGGTGAACGCGCAGCTCGCGACCGCGCAGGCCCGGATCACCGAGCTCGCCGACGAGAAGGCCCAGGTCGGCGACGACCGCGAGGTGCAGCGGCAGCTGGTCGACTACCAGGGGCGCATCTCGCAGGCGGCCGCCAACGTCGCGTCCGCCCTGTCGACCTGCATCGAGGCGCAGAACCAGCTCATCACGTACCTGTCCGACGCCGCCGCCTACGACCCGGCGGACCTGCAGCGGTTCAAGGACGACGTGCAGGGCGTGTGCGCCACCGCCACCGAGGCGAACACCGAGCTGCAGCGGCAGCTCGCCGCCGGGGCCACCGGGTGACCGCGCGGACCCGGCGCACGCCCGCCGGCGCCGCGGCGCTCACGGTCGCCGTGCTCGCGGGCCTGCTCGCCGGGTGCGGGGTCCTGCCCGAGATGCCGGGGCCGGCGCCGACCGACCTGGTGCCGTCCAGCGCCCCCGTCGCGACCCCCTCCTCGTCGGGCAACCTGTCCCCCGACGGCTTCGACGCCGCGCAGCGGATGGCGGTGCGGATCCGCAACGTCGGCTGCAACTCGCTGTCGACGGGCTCGGGGTTCGCGATCGACGAGTCGACGCTGATCACCAACCGGCACGTCGTCGCCGACTCCGCCGACCTGCAGCTGAGCACCTACGACGGCCGGGACGTCGCCGTCACCGCCTCGTCCACCGCCGCGCTGGCCGACCTCGCGGTGGTGCGCACGGCGGACGCGCTGCCCACCGCGCCGGGGCTCGCGGACGCGGACCCGGGGCCCGGCGACGAGGTCACCGTGGTCGGCTACCCGCAGGGCGGCGCGCTCACCGTCACCAGCGGGCAGGTCATCGGGGCCACCACGGACCCGCTGAACGAGAACCTCGGCCAGGTGCTGGTCACGAACGCCGAGGTGGAGCCGGGCTCGTCCGGGTCCGCGGTGCTCGACGCCGAGGGCCGCGTGGTCGGCGTCGTGTACGCCAAGAACTCGACCGGGCAGAGCTTCGTCGTCCCGGTCAGCACGCTGCGCCAGCTGCTCGCCGACGAGACCGCGTTCGCCGCCAGCACCTCCTGCACCGGCGGCTGAGCCCGCGCGAGGCCCTGGTGCGGGCCGCGGCGGCCGTGCCACGGTAGGGGCGGACCACCCGCCCGACCCAGGAGACCGCCGTGACCGACGACGCCCCCGGCCCGCACGCCGGCCACCGGCACGCCGCCGCGCCCGACCCCGCCGACGCGTCCGCCCCCGACGTGCACGCTGCCGGCACGCACGGGCCGGACGAGGGGTCGGGGCCCCGTCCCGACCTCGGCGCGGTGACCCGCGCGGCGGCCGACGCGCTCGCCGTCGGCCGGGCGTTCGGCGAGCCGTACCAGGTCGGCGGGACCCTCGTGGTGCCGGTCGCGGCGGTGCTCGGCTCGCACGCGCTGGCCGGCGCCCGCGGCACCGGCCGGCTGCGGGTCGGCCGCCTCCTGCCGGGCCGGCGGCCGTCGCCGGTGGCGGGCGCGGCGACGCCGGGGTCCGGCGGCCGGGGCGGGGGCGCCGCGGACACCGGCGGGTTCGGCGTGCGGGTGAAGCCGCTCGGCGTGTACGTCGTCACCGCGGAGGGCGCCCGGTGGCAGCCCGCGCTCGACCTCAACCGGGTCGTGCTCGGCGGGCAGGCCGTCGGCGCCGTCGCGGTGGTCGCGCTCGCGTGGGCGCTCCGGCGCCGGCGACGCTGACGACGCCGGCCCGGCGGACGCCGCCGCGGCTCAGCGCAGCCGGACCTCGACCGAGTCGACCCGCTGGGTCACCGTCTCGTCGGCCGCCAGCGCCTCGCCGACCCGGCGCAGCAGCCGGTCCAGCGTGGCCCGGTCCAGCCCCGGCACCAGGGTGAGCGCCACGGCCACCTCGGCCCGGGTCCCGGGCACGGCGTCGACGTCGAGCACGGGGCCCGGCGAGGGCGCGGCCGGCTGCTCGCGGCGGCGGCGGAACCAGCGGCCGCCCGCCGCGCCGGCCGGGGCGGCGTCGGCCGCGCCGTCCTCGGGCACGCCGACGACCGCGCGGACCGCGTCCCGCACCGCCGCGCGGACCGCCGCGTCGACCTCGTCCCCGGCGGCGCCGCGCACCACGGCGGGCCGCCACGCCGCCTGCTGCGCCAGCGCCCACACCGCGGGCCGCGGCAGCAGCGCGGTGACCGGGCCGCCGGCGTCGAGCACCAGCAGCTCCCAGCCCTCGTCCACCGCGGACAGCGCGGCGCGCGCGACCTCCGTCGGCACCGGCCGGGCGTCCGCGCGCCAGGCGGCCATCGCGGCCACGGAGGAGAACACCGGCAGCGCGGTCCGGCCGTCGGGGGCCTGCAGCGCGACGATGCCGGCCGACGCCTCCTTGTCGACGGTGTGCGCGTGCCCGCCGACCTGCACGGTCCCGGCGGCCTCCAGCTCGGCCAGCACCGGGACGAGCACCCGGGTCCCGGCGAGCGCCGCCACGACGTCCGCCAGCGTGCCGGTGCCCGCCCCGTGGGCGGCCAGCGCCGCCGCGACGGCCGGGTCGGCGCTGCCGTCGTCCCGCGCGAAGGCGGAGGTCGGCGGCAGCTCGCGGCCGGTCACGGGCGCCCGGCGACGTCCAGGGCCTCGGGCAGCGTGAACGCCCCCGCGTACAGCGCCTTGCCGACGATCGCGCCCTCGACGCCGTCCGCGACCAGGCCCCGCAGGACGCGGAGGTCCTCCAGCGAGGAGATGCCGCCGGAGGCGACCACCGGGGCGTCGGTGCGCGAGCAGACCTCGCGCAGCAGGTCGACGTTCGGGCCGCGCAGCGTGCCGTCCTTCGTCACGTCGGTCACGACGTACCGCGCGCACCCGGCGGCGTCGAGGCGGGCGAGCACCTCCCACAGGTCGCCGCCCTCGCGGGTCCAGCCCCGCGCCGCGAGCGTCGTGCCGCGCACGTCCAGGCCGACCGCGATCGCGTCGCCGTGGCGCGCGATCACGTCGGCGGTCCACTCCGGGTCCTCGAGCGCGGCGGTGCCCAGGTTCACCCGGGTGGCGCCGGTGCCCAGCGCGCGCTCCAGGGAGGCGTCGTCGCGGATGCCGCCGGACAGCTCGACCCGCACGCCCTTGCCCGAGAGCACCTGGGCGACGTCGGCGAGCAGGTCGGCGTTCGACCCGCGGCCGAACGCGGCGTCCAGGTCCACCAGGTGGATCCACTCCGCGCCGCCCGCGTGCCAGTCCAGCGCGGCGGCCAGCGGGTCGCCGTAGGACGTCTCCGATCCGGCCTCCCCCTGGACGAGCCGGACGGCCTGGCCGTCGGCGACGTCCACGGCGGGCAGGAGCTGCAGGCGGTCGGACATGGGTCTCCTCGTTCACGGGCGCGGCGGGCTGCCGCGGGGCTTGCGGGGTCGCCGGCCGGGCCGGCGGGCGGGGTCAGTCGAGCGACCGGACCCAGTTCTCCAGGAGCTGCGCGCCGGCGTCGCCGGACTTCTCCGGGTGGAACTGCGTGGCGGACAGCGGGCCGTTCTCCACGGCGGCGACGAACCGGCCGCCGTGCTCCGACCAGGTCACCAGCGGCGGCGCCATGCGCTCCGGGTCCGCGGTGTCGAGCAGCGGGAACGTGCGGGCGGCGTAGGAGTGCACGAAGTAGAACCGCTCGTCCGCCAGGCCCGCGAACAGCCGGGTGCCCTCGGGGGCGTCGACCGTCGACCAGCCCATGTGCGGCACGACGTCGGCCTCCAGCCGGTCCACCAGACCGGGCCACTCCCCCAGGCCGTCGGTCTGCACGCCGTGCTCGTCGCCCTGGCCGAACATCACCTGCATGCCGACGCAGATGCCGAGCACCGGGCGGCCGCCGGCGAGCCGCCGGTCGACGATCTGGTCGCCGCGGACCTCGCGCAGCCCGGCCATCACCGCGGCGAACGCGCCGACGCCGGGGACGACGAGGCCGTCCGCGTCGGCCGCCCGGTGGGCGTCCGACGTGAGCTCGACCTGGGCGCCGACCCGCTCGAGGGCGCGCACGGCCGAGCGGACGTTCCCGAATCCGTAGTCGAGGACGACGACACGAGGCTGGCTGGGCACCGACCCAGCCTAGTCGCTGCGGCGCGCGCCGGCCGTCGGGCGTCCGCTGCGCGGACCCCGGCGCGCGGGCTCAGTCGCCCTTGCGGCGGCCCGCGGACAGCGCCCGCATCGCGGCCCAGCGGGACATGCCCACGCTGGTCTGCACGCCCTCGACCTCGGTCACGGGCGTCCCGCCGACGAGCAGGTCCTCCAGCACGTCGGGGGCACCGGACAGCACGAGGCCCGCGGCGAGGTCGTCCTCGCGCGTCCCGCCGACCCACCGGCTCGCGGAGATCCGGCCGGCCCGGCGGTCCAGCAGGATGACCGGCGTCGTCCGCAGCATCCGGGAGATCGCCTCGGCCGCCGCGGCGGTCCGCGCGGCGTCGGTGGTGTCGCGCAGCACGGCCAGGGCGCCGACCGGCGACGGCACGGCGTCCACGTCCACCCCCGCCAGCGAGCACGCCGCGGCCAGCGGCTTCGCGCCGGCGACCTGCGTCACCACGATGGCGACCACGGGCTCCGGCGGCTCGCCCGGCGCGGTCGGCGCCGTGTCGAGGCCGGACAGGTCGTCGGGGACCTCGAAGTCCAGCCCCGACAGGTCGTCGGGCACCTCGCCCGGCACGTCGCCCGGGAGGTCGGCGTCGTCGCGGCCGCTCACAGCGCGCCCTTGGTGCTCGGGATGCCGTCGACCCGCGGGTCGAGCGCCACGGCGGCGCGCAGCGCGCGGGCCAGCGCCTTGAACTGCGCCTCCACGACGTGGTGCGGGTCGCGCCCGGCGAGCACGCGCACGTGCATGCCGAACGCGGCGTGGTGCGCGATCGACTCCAGGACGTGCCGGGTCAGGGACCCGGTGAAGTGCCCGCCGATCAGGTGGTGCTCCTGGCCCGCCGGCTCGCCGGAGTGCACCAGGTACGGCCGGCCCGACACGTCGACGACCGCCTGCGCCAGCGCCTCGTCCAGCGGCACCGTGGCGTCGCCGAACCGGGCGATGCCGCGCTTGTCGCCCAGCGCCTGCCGGAGCGCCTCGCCCAGGCAGATCGCGACGTCCTCGACGGTGTGGTGCGCGTCGATGTGCGTGTCCCCCGTGGCCTGCACCCGCAGGTCGATCAGGGAGTGCTTGCCCAGGGCGGTGAGCATGTGGTCGTAGAACGGCACCGTCGTGCTGATGTCCGTGCGCCCGGTGCCGTCGAGGTCCACCTCGACGACGACGCTGGACTCGCTCGTCGTGCGCTCGACCCTCGCGGTGCGCCCGCCGGTCGTCGTGCTCAAATCCCCAGCACCTCCCACAGCGCGGCGGTGAACGCCGCGGTCTCCTCCGGGGTGCCGACCGACACCCGGAGCCATCCTTCCGGACCCACCTCGCGGATCAGCACGTCGCGGTCCAGCAGACCCTGCCAGACCTCGTGCCGGTCCCCGGGCACCCGGAACAGCACGAAGTTCGCGTCCGACTCGGCGACGCGCAGCCCGCGGTCGCGCAGGTCCCGCACGAGCCCGTCGCGCTCGGCCCGCAGCGAGCCGATCTGCGCCATCAGCTCCGGCGCGTGCCGCAGCGCCGCGCGGGCGACCGCCTGCGTCACCGCCGACAGGTGGTACGGCAGCCGGACCACCCGCAGGGCGTCCACCAGCTCCCGGGAGGCGGCCAGGTAGCCGACCCGGGCGCCCGCGAGGCCGAACGCCTTGGACATCGTCCGGCTGACCGCCAGGTGCGGGTGCTCCGCGAGCAGGGTGAGCGCCGAGTCGACGCCCTCCCGGCGGAACTCCGCGTAGGCCTCGTCGACGACGACCACGCAGCCGCCCGGCACCTCCGCGGCGGCCGCGAGGACCTCGCGCACGGTGTCCAGGGCCAGCGCCGTGCCCGTCGGGTTGTTCGGGCTGGTGAGCAGCACGACCGACGGCGTCTCGCGGGCGATCAGCGCGCGGGCCTCGACCGGGTCGACGTCGAAGTCCTCCGTGCGCCGGCCGGCGACCCAGCGGGTGTGCGTGTCGCGGGCGTACTCCGGGTACATCGAGTACGTGGGGGCGAACGACACCGCCGTGCGCCCGGGGCCGCCGAAGGCCTGCAGCAGGTGCAGCATCACCTCGTTCGAGCCGTTCGCGGCCCACACCTGCTCCGGCGCGACGCGGACGCCCGACTCCACCGCGAGGTAGTCGGCGAGGTCGGCGCGCAGCGCGAGGAACTCGCGGTCGGGGTAGCGGTTCAGCCCCGCGGCGGCCTCCGCCACGGCGGCGGCGATGTCCGCGACCACGCCCGGCGACGGCGGGTACGGGTTCTCGTTGACGTTCAGCAGGTTCCGCACCGCGAGCTGCGGGGCGCCGTACGGGGCGCTGCCGGCGAGCTCCGGGCGCAGCGGCAGCGCGGGCGCGGCGGGCGCCCCGGGGTCCCGGGGCGCGAGGTCGGGTGCGGTCACCGGGCGATCCTATCGGCGCGGCCGGGTGCGGGGTCCTGGCGTCCCGTGCCGGGGGGCGGGATGGGTCCGTTGCGCGGGCGTGGGGGCGCGGAGTGCGGCTGCGCGGGCCGGCCCGAGGACGTGTCAGTGGGCGTCGGTAGCGTGGTGCCATGCCCGCTGACCTGCACCGACGCCGTCCCGCGGGGGTCGCGCGCCCGGTCGGCGGCCCGGGCAGGCGGCGCCCCCGGACGTGCCGCGCGGTGCGGTGGCGGTCGCGGACCGTGGTGGTCGTCGTGGACGCCGCGGGGCTGCGGACGGTGGACGGCCGTGCGGAGCCGCCGGGCGGAGATCCGGGCACCGCGTCGCCGCCCGCGTCCCCGCCCGCGCACGCGCCGGCGGAGGCCGTGCCCGCGAGCGCCGCTCCCGTCGCGGCCGCCGACGAGGCCGTGCCCGCGAGCGCTGCACCCGTGGTGCCCGCCGAGGAGGTCGTGCCCGACACGAGCGCGGCCGCCGATGCGCCGCGGTCCGCGCTGGACGACGCCCTGCGGGCGGCGGAGACCGCACCCGACCCCGTGCAGCGGTTCCCGTTCCGGGCGAGCGACGTGCGCGGGCCCGGGGGGCGGGGGCTGGACGTCGCCGCGCTGCCGCCCGGGCCCGAGCTCGCCCGCCTGCTGACGACCGTGGACCCCGCCGAGGTCACCGACTGGACCCTGGTCGAGCTGGTGGACGCCGCCGTGCGGCAGGAGTCGTGGGCGCGGGCAGTCGCGGCGTCGCTCGCCGCGGCGCTCGCCGGGCGGGAGTGCATGCGCCCCCGCGGGCTGACCACCCGCGCACCGCTGCGGGTCGAGGACGTCGCGGGCACCGAGCTCGCCTTCCGGCTGTCCTGGTCGCAGCGCGCCGCCGCCCGCCTGGTCCGGACGGGGCGCGCGTTCGACGGCGTGCTGGCGGACACGGGTGCCGCGCTCGCCCGCGGCACCGTCGACGCACCGCGCGCCCAGGCCGTCGTCGACCGGCTGGCCGACCTGCCGGTGCCGGTGGCCCTGGCGGCGCAGGACGAGGTGCTCCCCCGGGCCGCGGGTCGGACGGTCAGCCAGGTGCGCGCCGACCTGGAGCGCGCGCTGATCCGCACCGACCCCGCCGAGGCCGTCGCCCGCCGGGAGCGCGCCCGCTCCGGCCGGCGGGTGGACCGCCCGGTGGTGCTCCCGGACGGCATGGCCGGGCTGTGGGCGGTGCTGCCCGCGCCCGACGCGGTGCGGGTGCACGGGATCCTCGACGCGGCCGCCCGGACCGCACGCGCCGCCGGCGACCCCCGCACGCTCGACCAGCTGCGCGCCGACGGGCTGACGGACCTGTTCCTGCACGACACCTGCCCGGCGCGGGCGGCCGGCGGCTCGACCGGCGGGGCCGGTGCGGCCGGTGCGCCGGGTGCGCCCGACACCGCCGTCCGCGCCGACGACGCGGCCCTCGCCGACGACCCGCCCGGTCCCGACGGGGCTCCGGGCACCGGCGGTCTCCCGGCCCCGGGGTCCACCGGCTGCGCGGACGGCCCGCGTCCCTGCGGGTGCCCCGCGCGGCCGCGGCCCACCGCGCTCGTCCGGGTCACGGTGGCGCTGTCCACCCTCCTCGGGCTGGACGAGCGGCCCGCCGACCTCGCCGGGTACGGCGCCCTCGACGCGGTCGCCGCGCGGGCGCTGGCCCTCGGCGGCGTCTGGCAGCGGGTGGTGACCGACGACCTCTCCGGCACGGTGCTCGACCTCGGCCGGACCCGGTACCGCCCGACGGCCGCCCTCGCCGAGCACGTCCGGGTCCGGGACCGCACGTGCGTCCGGCCGGGGTGCGACGTGCCGGCGGAGTCCTGCGACCTCGACCACACCGAGCCCTTCCACCCCCGGCCCGGCTCCGGCGACCCCGGCGGCACGACGAGCGCCGGGAACCTCGACCCGCTCTGCCGGCGGGACCACCGGTACAAGACCGAGGGTGTGCTCCGGCTGCGCCAGCGGCGGCCCGGGGAGTTCGACTGGCTCACCCCCACCGGGCACCACTACGCCGTCCGGCCGGAGCCGCCCGACCCGCCGGTCCCGGCGGAACCACCGACCCGGCCTGACCGGGACGACCCACCGGGCCGGACCGGGCTGCCCGCGACCGGCGACCCACCACCCTTCTGACCGGACGAGGCGCCCGTCGCACGGGCCCGCCACCTGCCGCACACGCCCGTCACCTACCGCACGGGCCCGCCACCTGCCGCGCCGGACGCCGAGCCGGACGCCGAGCCGCCGCGCCGACCGCCGAGCCGGCGCGCCGCCGGTCGTCCCCAGCGGGCGCCGGCGGGGCCGTGGGTGTCGGCGGCGGTGGTTAGGGTCGTGGTGATGACTGACGTCGGCGAGCACACCGGGACCGGGACCGACCGCGCGAGCCTGCGCGACGAGGCGGAGGCGGTGCTGCGCCGCCTCGTGGGGCGGGACGACGCCCGGCTGCGCGACGACCAGTGGCGG
>JAPSIJ010000479.1 GCA_031178805.1 Cellulomonas sp.
CGCCGGCGGAGCCACCGGGGCGGTCGCCCTGGTGGCGCTGCTCGCCCTGCCGGTCCTCGCGGCCGCCGACCCGGGCGAGCCGCTCGACGTCCCCGTCCCCGGCACCGCCGGGTGGTGGGCGGTCGCCCTCGTGCTCGTGCTGCAGGCAGTCGCCGTCGCCCAAGCACGCGGCACCCCCCGGACCGCGCTGCTCGCGGTGGCGGCGCCCGCGCTGCTGCTGTCCCTGGCGGTCCCCGGCAGCACCGCGGGGCTGACGTCGCTCGCCGTCGCGGTCGCCTGCTTCCGCGCGGGCGTCGCCGCCCCGGTGCGGCGGGTGCGTGCCGCGCTGGCGGCGGTCCTCGTGCTGGTCGCGGCTGCCGCGGGCGTCGAGGCCGCGCGGGTCACGGACCAGCCCCTGGCGGTGCTCGGCGCCGCCGCCGCCCAGGGCGTCGCCGTGGTGGCGCTGGGCCTGGTGCCCGCGCTGGTGGTGGCGTCCCGCCGCGCGGTGCTGGCGGCGCAGGCCGGCGAGCTCCGCGCGCTGGCCCGGGAGCAGGACGCGCTGCTGGCGTCGGCGCTGGCGGAGCAGCGCACCGAGCTGGCCCGCGAGCTGCACGACATCGCCGCGCACCACCTGTCCGGGATCGCGCTGATGGCGTCCGCGATCGACCGGCAGGTCGAGACCGACCCCGCCGCCGCGCGGGCCGGCCTGCGCCAGGTGCGCGAGCAGAGCCGCGTGGTGCTCACCGACCTGCGGCGGCTGGTCGGGCTGCTGCGCGAGGACGACGGCGCGGAGACGTCCGCCCCGACCCTGGCGGCGGTGCCGGACCTCGCCCGGGCGCCCGGGGCGGGCGACCGCGTCACCGTGGCGGTGCTCGGCGACGAGCCGCTCGGCGCGGGCGTCGGCCCGCTCGCGCAGCTGGCCGCGTACCGGACGGTGCAGGAGGCGCTCGCGAACGCCCGGACGCACGCGCCGGGGGCGCCGTGCCGGGTGACCCTGGACGACCGCGACCCCGCCGCCGTCCTGGTCACGGTCCGCAACGACGCGCCCCCGGCCGCGCCGGCGGCGGACCCCGACGGGCGCGGCCGGCACGGCGGCCACGGCCTGCGGGGGATGGCCGAGCGCGCCGCCCTGGTCGGCGCGGACCTGCGGCACGGCCCCACCCCGGACGGGGGCTGGGAGGTCCGCCTCCGCCTGCCCCGCGAGCGCCCGGCCGCCGACCCGGCCGAGCCGGCCGCAGACCCCGACGACCCCGGAGGTGCCCCGTGACCCGGGTGCTGATCGCCGACGACCAGGCGCTGGTGCGCGCGGGCCTGTCCGCGCTGCTGGCCGCCGAGCCCGACCTCGAGGTGGTGGGCGCCGCCGCCGACGGCGACGAGGCGCTCGCGCTGGCCCGCAGCACCGCGCCCGACGTGGTCTGCCTCGACATCCGGATGCCGGGCCGGGACGGGATCAGCGTCGCCCGCGAGCTGTGCGGGCCGGAGGCGGAGCACCCGGTGCCGGTGCTGGTCCTGACGACGTTCGACCTGGACGACGACGTGTTCGGGGCGCTGGAGGCGGGTGCGTCGGGGTTCCTGCTCAAGGACGCCGAGCCGGAGGACATCGTGCGCGCGGTGCGCCAGGTCGCCGCCGGCAGGGGCACGCTCGACCAGTCGCTGACCCGGCGGGTGCTGCGGGAGTTCGCGGACCGCCGCCGGCTGCAGCCGGTGACGATGCAGCGCGCGGCGGCCGAGCTGACCGCCCGGGAGCGGGACATCCTGCTGCTGCTCGCGCAGGGGATGTCCAACGAGGAGATCGCCGCCGCGCTGGTGGTCGAGGTGTCGACGGTGAAGTCGCACCTCGCGCGGATGATGCCCAAGCTCGGCGTCCGGTCGCGGCTGCAGGCGGTCGTGTGGGCCTACCAGAACCGCGTCGTCACGGTGGACGATCGGGACTGACTGCGCCGCAGGTCGCACGGCTTGCGTCGGAGGATGCAGGTCGCAGGTTCCGTCGCAGGCCGCTGGAGGCGGGGGCACCCGGATTCCTAGCGTCGTCAGGGACGAAGCACCCGTCCCGACGACCCGCGAGGAGCACCACCGTGACCGCACCGACCCCCACCCCGACGCCCACCCCGGCGCCCGGCCCGACGAGGCCCGACGCCGAGCCGGCCGTCCTGCTCGAGGACGTCCGCCGCTCGTACCCGAACGGCCGCGGCACGGTCGCCGCGCTCGCCGGCGTCACGCTGGCGCTCGCCCCCGGCTCGTTCACCGCCGTCATGGGGCCGTCCGGCTCCGGCAAGTCCACCCTGCTGAACTGCGCCGCCGGGCTCGACGCCCCCACCAGCGGACGGGTCGTCGTCGGCGGCGCCGACCTCACCGCGATGTCGCCGGACGCCGTCACCCGGCTGCGGCGCGACCGGATCGGCTTCGTCTTCCAGGCGTACAACCTGGTCGGGC
>JAPSIJ010000480.1 GCA_031178805.1 Cellulomonas sp.
GAGAACATGGTCGACGGGGTGAGCACGCCCGACCCGGCGACGCTGCAGACGGCCCTCGCGCAGACCGAGCGGCTCTCGCGGCTCGTGTCGTCGCTGCTGGACCTGTCGCGCGTCGAGGCGGGGGCGGTCCCGCTGCGGCTCGAGGATGTCGAGCTGTCCGCCCTGCTGGGGCAGGCCGCCGACGAGGCGAGCCTCGTGGGGGCGCAGAAGCAGCTGACGTTCGCGGTCGACGTCGACCCGCCGGACCTGACGGTGCCCGCCGACCCGGAGCGCCTGCACCAGGTCGTCGCGAACCTGCTGCACAACGCCGCGCGGCACTCCCCGCCGGGCGACGAGATCCGCATCGAGGCGCGCCGCGCGGGCGGCGACGTCCGCATCGACGTGGTGGACCAGGGGCCCGGCATCGCCCGGGAGCAGCGGGCGCACGTGTTCGAGCGGTTCGTGCGCGGCAACACCCCCGCGCGCACCGGGCAGGGGTCGACGGGCGGCACCGGGCTGGGCCTGTCGATCGTGCGCTGGGCCGTCGAGCTGCACGGCGGGCACGTCGAGGTGGCGGACACCGCGACGGGGTGCACGATGCGCGTCACACTGCCCGCCGGCGCGCCGGGCAAGGGCCCGACGCGGCGCTGACGCGGCGCGCGGCCACCGCCGTCGGCCGTCCGCGGCGCACGCGCGAAACAGGCCCGCGACCTGCGCTTGAGCCCTGCCGGGGGCGCGCTTTGGCCGCCGTTGACCGGGGCGTCGCAGGCGGGTGAAGACGTCGCGGAGATCGCCGTGGGCACGCGTGCGCGACTCGGTCGGGGGCGCCCGGAGCACGTAGTGTTGTCGTCAACAGAACTGGCGACGGCGCGGTCCCGGTACCGCGCACCGGAAGTGGGCGATCCCAGCGTGACCCAGAAGGCGCAGTCCGACCCCACCCGTGCCGACTTCGGCGCGAACGAGTGGCTCGTGGACGAGCTGTACGAGCAGTACAAGAAGGACCGGAACGCGGTGGACCCCGCGTGGTGGGACTTCTTCGAGGGCTACCAGCCGGGGACGCCGTCGCCGGCGGGTGACGGCCGGCAGGCCCCCGCCCCCGTGGGTGCGGCGACCGCACCGGCGGCGGCAGCACCGGCGGCAGCCCCCGCCACGAACGGCCCGGCGACGAGCGCGCCCGCGGCGGGCGGCGGCCCCACGGGCACGCCGACCGCGCCTGCCCCGACGGCGCCCGCCGCCGCGGACGGCGCCCCGGCGACGCCCCGGCGGGCGACCGGCCCCGCGCCGGAGCCGAAGGCCGTCGCGGTCGAGTCCCCCGCCGGCCCGGCGGCGCCGAAGGCACCGACGGCGCCCTCCCCCGTCGCGACGGCGCAGCCGGCGACGGCGCCGTACGCCGAGGTCGCGGCCGCGCGCCGCTCGGACGACGGCGCGGAGCCGGTCGACGACGTGCAGAAGCTGCGCGGCCCCGCCGCCCGCGTGGTGACGAACATGGAGTCGTCGCTCGAGGTGCCCACGGCCACCTCCGTCCGTGCTGTCCCGGCCAAGCTGATGGTCGACAACCGGATCGTCATCAACAACCACCTGTCGCGCGGCCGCGGCGGCAAGGTGTCGTTCACGCACCTCATCGGCTTCGCGCTCGTCGAGGCGCTCGGCGAGATGCCCGCGATGAACGCCGCGTACACGCTCGTCGACGGCAAGCCCGGCGTCCTGCAGCCCGCGCACGTCAACCTCGGCCTCGCGATCGACCTCGCCAAGCCCGACGGCACCCGTCAGCTGCTCGTGCCCTCCATCAAGAAGGCCGAGACGCTCGACTTCGCGCAGTTCTGGTCGGCGTACGAGGACGTCGTGCGCCGCGCCCGCAACAACAAGCTGACGGTCGACGACTTCGCCGGCACCACGATCTCGCTGACGAACCCCGGCACGATCGGCACGGTGCACTCGGTGCCGCGCCTCATGCAGGGGCAGGGCACGATCGTCGGCGTCGGCGCGATGGACTACCCGGCGGAGTTCGCGGGCACGTCGGCCGAGCAGCTCAACCGCATGGGGGTCTCGAAGATCCTCACGATCACGTCGACCTACGACCACCGGATCATCCAGGGCGCCCAGTCCGGCGACTTCCTGCGCATCCTCGGGCGCAAGCTGCTCGGCGAGGACGGCTTCTACGACCGCGTCTTCGCGTCGCTGCGCGTCCCGTACGAGCCCGTCCGGTGGGTGCGCGACGCGGACCACGACCCCGACGCGGAGGCGATCAAGCCGGCACGCATCGCCGAGCTGATCCACGCCTACCGCTCGCGCGGGCACCTGATGGCGGACACCGACCCGCTCGCCTACCGCCAGCGCAAGCACCCGGACCTCGACGTGCAGAACCACGGCCTGACGCTGTGGGACCTGGACCGCACGTTCCCGACCGGCGGCTTCACCGGGAAGAACC
>JAPSIJ010000481.1 GCA_031178805.1 Cellulomonas sp.
TAGCCCTCCATGTCGCCGTGGAAGTCGAGGTGGTCGCGCTGCAGGTTGGTGAACCCGGCGACCGCCAGCTCCAGGCCGTTCAGGCGGCCGAGCGCCAGGGCGTGCGAGGAGACCTCCATCGCCGCGGCGGTGGCGCCGCGCTCCAGCCCGAGGGCGAGCACCGACTGCACCACCGGCGCCTCGACGGTCGTGCGGGGGCTCTCGATCGCCTCCTCGCCGACGCGCAGCTCGACGGTGCCCATGACCACCGTCCGCTCGTGCGCGCGGCGCAGGGCGGCGTCGACGAAGTACGTCGTGGTGGTCTTGCCGTTGGTGCCGGTCACGCCGACCGCGGTCAGCCGGCGGCCGGGGTGGTCGAGCAGCCACGCGGCCAGCGGGCCGGCCAGGGCGCGCGGGTCGTCGGTGACGAGCACCGGCACCGCGGCGAGCGCCGGGTCGTCGGTCGCGAGGCCGGCGACCAGCGCGGCGCCGGCGGCGTCCGTGACGACCGCCACGGCGCCCGCGGCGACCGCGCCGGCGGTGTGCGCGGCGCCGTGGGTGCGCGCCCCCGGCACGGCCACGAAGACGTCGCCCGGCAGCACGTCCGTGCTGGCGACCGTGACGCCCGAGGTCGTCAGACCGGCCGGCAGCGCCGGACCCGCGCTGACGAGCGCGAACGCGTCGGCGAGGTCGGCGACCCGGCGGCTGGGGGCGTGCTCCGGGCGCAGCCGGCCCTGCGGGGACGTCATAGGGAGAATCTACCGCGCGGGGCGGTGGCCCCCGCGACCGCACGGCGGTGACGGAGGTCGCGCACGCCCGTCACCAGGTCGTCGGGAACAGCTCGGGCGGCGTCCCGCTGGGCGCGACGCCGAGCTCGGTCAGCGCGTAGCCGGCCACGTCGGAGAACACCGGCGCGGCCACGGTGCCGCCCCACTCGGAGGTCGTGGGGTTGTGCAGCACGACGCTGACCGCGATCGCCGGGTCGTCCGCCGGGGCGACGCCGATGAAGGACGCGGTGATGCCCTGCACGCCGCCGACCCAGGACTGGGCGGTGCCGGTCTTGCCGGCCACGCGGTAGCCCGGGATGCCGGCGGACGAGCCGGTGCCCTCGTCGACGGCGCTCTCCATCATGGACAGCACGGTGTGCGCCGTCTGCTCGCTGACCACCGGGGTGCGCTCGGCGGGCGGCGCGGGGGTGAACGTGCCGTCCGGCTCGGTCCAGCCCCGCACCAGGTGCGGGGTGATCCGCACGCCGTCGTTGGCCATGGTGGCGAACACCTCGGTGGCCTGCAGCGCGGTCACGGAGACCGCCTGCCCGAACAGCACCGCGTACTTGGACCGGCCGTCCCACTCGTCGGCCGGGTGCAGGATGCCCGCGGACTCGTTGGGCAGCTCCACGCCCGTCTTCGCGCCGAACCCGAACTTGGCCAGGTAGTCGTACCGGACCTGCTGCGGGATGTTCTGGCCGATCATCACGGTGCCCGTGTTGGACGACTCCGCGAGGATGCCGGTGGTGGTCAGGCGCTGCCCGTCGTGCTCGTGGGAGTCCTTGAACGTCTGGTCGTTCGACGTCGTGTACTGGTAGGGCACCTCGAACTGCGTGTACGGGTCGACCAGGCCGGTCTCGATCGCCGCGGCCATCGTGATGATCTTGGCGGTCGAGCCGGGCTCGAAGACGTCGGTGACCGCGCTGGACCCGCTGAGCAGGTCGGTGGTCGCGCCCGGGTCGTTGGGGTCGACCGTCCGGGACTCCGCGATCGCGAGGATCTCCCCCGTCCGGACGTCGAGCGCCACGATCGAGCCCGACTCCGAGCCCGTGGCGGCGACCTGCGCCTCGATGGCCTGCTGCGCCTTCCACTGCAGGTCGGCGTTGATCGTCAGCTGCACGCTGCGGCCGTCCGTCGCCGGCGTGGACTCCTGGAAGCCGCCGGGGATCTGCTGCCCGCCGCGCCCGCGCTCGTACGTGGTGGTGCCGGGGTCGCCGGCGAGCTCGGCGTCGAGCACGGCCTCGATCCCCTGGGCGCCCTCGCCGTCGCCGTTCACCCAGCCCAGCACGTTGCCGGCCAGGTTGCCGTTCGGGTAGACGCGCTCGGCGACCTGCTCGCCGGAGATGCCGTTGATCCGCAGCTCGCGCACGGCCTGCCAGACCTCGGGCAGCACGCCCTTGGCGACGAACCGGTAGCCGGCGTCGCCGTCGAGCTTCGCGCCGAGCTCCGCGGCGTTCATCTCCAGCAGCGGGGCGAGCAGCTGCGCCGCCCCCGCCGCGCCGGAGTAGCTGGTGCCGTCCACGGTCGCGGACCACGTCGCGACCTGCTTCTGGTTCACCACGATGTCGTACCGGTCGACCGACGTGGCCAGCACCTCGCCCTGGGCGTCGGTGATCTGGCCGCGGGCGGCGACGATCTGCGCGGTGGTCAGGCGGCTGGA
>JAPSIJ010000482.1 GCA_031178805.1 Cellulomonas sp.
CGTCCTCCCGGGCCTTCTCGGCCGCCTTCTCGGCGTCCTCCCGGGCCTTCTCCGCCGCCTTCTCCGCCGCGTCGCCGGCCTTCTCGGCCGCCTGCTCCTGCGCGCGCTCGGCCGCCTCGGCCGCCGGACCCGGACCGGGCGCCTCGGCGCCGGCGTCGCCGGTCCCGGCGTCCGGAGCGCCCTCGGTGCCGCCCGCCGGGCCGTCGGTCCCCGGGGCGGACCCCGCGTCGGCAGCGGACCCGGCGTCCTGCGCGGGCACGCCGGCGACGACGACCGGCTCCGTCACCGGACCGGGGTCGACGGCCACCTCCTCCTGCGGGGACACGGTCTGCGTCGGCGCGCCGGGATCCGCCTGCGGCGGGTCGACCGCGAGCGCCCGGGCGCCGAGCAGGGCGGCGGCCACGCCGACCACGCCGGCGGCCACGAGCCCGATCCGGCCGAGCGGGCTGCGCCGGGGCGCGGCGCGGCGCCCGCTCGGCCGCCGTCCGGCCGCGGGCTGCTCGGCGGTGTCGGCGGTGCCGTCGTCCGCGGGCACGGGTCGCAGCGGGCGCCCGGCCGGCGCGGGGGGCACGGCGGGCGGCGCGGCGGGGGCGGGGGGCACCGCGGGCGCGGGGGGCACGGCGGGCACCGCCTGCGTGGCCGGCACCGCGGGCAGCGACACCGTGCCGAGCGGCACCTCGGGGTAGTGGCCGGCCGCGGCGGACACCGCGGTGCCGGTGCCGATGTCGCCCAGCACCGGCCCGGTGCCGAACGCGCCCGGACGCAGCAGCGCCCGGAGCTCCTCCGCCGCCGCCACCGCGGTGAGCCGGTCCAGCGGGTCCAGCGCGGTCATCGCGCCGATCAGCTCCGCCCAGCGCGGGCCGAACCGCTCGGGGAGCGGCACGGGCCGGTGCAGCCGCGCGACCGCCGAGGCGAGGGCGTCCCCGGGGAACGCCCGCTCCGCGGTCAGGCACTCGACCAGCACGAGCCCGAGCGCGTAGACGTCCGACGCCGACGTCACCGTGCCGCCGGTGGCCTGCTCCGGGCTCAGGTACGACGGGGTGCCGAACATCTCGCCCGTCGCGGTGGCGGTCGCCGCCTCGTCGGTGCGCGCGCGGGCGATGCCGAAGTCGGTGAGCTTGGTCCACGACGCCGGTCCCCCGGCGCGGTCCTGCGGCGGGAGCAGGATGTTGCCCGGCTTCACGTCGCGGTGCACCACGCCCTCGTGGTGGATGTACGCCAGCGCCTCGGCGACGTGCACGCCGAGCAGGGCGGCCTCCTCGGCGGGCATCGGCCCCTCGGCGAGCCGCGCGGACAGCGCGGGCCCGCGGACCAGCTCCATCACGAGGAAGTCCTGCAGCCGGCCGCCGGGGAGCTCCCCGGTGCCGGCGTCCAGCATCATGACCAGGCCCGGGTGGCTGAGCCGCGCGAGCAGCCGCATCTCGACGCGGTGCCGCTCGTCGTCGGCCCGGCCGGCGGGCGAGGGGTGGAACACCTTCACCGCGACGTCCCGGTCGAGCAGCGCGTCCCGCGCCCGGTAGACCTCGGCCATGCCGCCCCGGCCGAGCCGCTCGGCGACCGTGTACCGGCCCCCGAGGACGGTGCCCTCGGGCACGCCGTGCTCCGGGGCGACGGGCCCCGGACCGGTCCCGAGGGCAGGCACGGTCGGCTGATCGACCTGCTCGCTCACGCTGGACCTCCTGGACGCCGAGCCCCCAGGATCGCCGCCCCCGGCCGGATCCGCGCGCCGAGCGGGCCCCCGGCACCCGGACGGGGGACGGCACCCGCGCGTCAGTCCGGCCTGACCTGCGTCTCCGCCAGCACCGACCGCAGCAGCGGCCGGCTGGTCTCCGTGGCGCCCAGCACCAGGAGGCACCCCCCGGCGAGGCAGCCGACCAGGAGGAGCAGGCCGCCCGGGTCGGAGACGCCGGCGAGCCCGAACGTCGGCGACATCATCAGCACCGCGACCGCCGCGGACCCGACCCCCACGACCAGCATCGGCACCAGCACCTCCCGGCGGCGGACCCGGTCGAGCAGCTCCACCGGCGTCCCGGCGAGGACCTGCAGCGCGTACTCCCGCCGCCGGTCCATGACCGCCGCGGCCTGGGTGATGCCCGCGGACGCCGCCGCGACCAGGAACGTGATGGTCAGCGTCAGCAGCGCCCCGCGCATCAGGTCGCCCGACAGCGTGGCGTTCGCGGCGCGGTCCGCCGCGCTGGCGTCCTCAGGGGTGGTGGCGGTGGTGAGCAGCGGGACGATCGCGAGCGCCCCCGCGACGAACCCGGCGAGGCCGAGCCCGCCGACCACCCGCCAGGTCGCCCGCGGGTCGTCGACCAGGCGGCGGGCGGCGAGCAGCTGCACCGGGGTGCGCGCCCGGCGGGCCTGCAGCCGGCCCAGCAGGCCGAGCACCCACGGCCCGAC
>JAPSIJ010000483.1 GCA_031178805.1 Cellulomonas sp.
TGCCGGGTGACCACGACGCAGCGGGTCGGGACCGTGCGGGCCAGCCGCGCCGCCGTCTCCACGCCGTCGATGCCCGGCATCTCGAGGTCGAGCAGGCAGACGTCGGGGCGGGTGCGCTCGGCCGCGGCCAGCGCCTCCGTCCCCGACGCGCACTCGGCGACCACGTCGAGGTCCGGCTCCAGCCGCAGCAGCATCGCCAGGGCGGTGCGGATCATGTCCTCGTCGTCGGCGATCAGCACCCGGATCACGCGCGCACCCCCGCCACCCCGGCGCCGACCGGCACCTCGACGGCCAGCTCGAACTCGTCGCCGCTGCGGACGTGCACCGTCCCGCCGAGCGCGCCGATCCGGTCCCGGATCGCGGCGATCCCCGACCCCTGCCCCGGGCCCGCGCCTGCCGCCGGGTGCCGGTCGTTCGCGATCACGTACCGCCAGCGGTCCGCCTCCCGCCGCAGGCTGATCCGCGCCCGGGTCCCGGCGCCGTGCTTCAGCACGTTCGTCACGCTCTCCCGCACCAGCGGCCCGAGCACGTCCGCCGGCGCGTCCTCGGCGCCCGGTCCGAGGGTCACCTGCACGTCGTGCCCGGCCGCGCGGAGCAGGTCCGCGGCGTTGGCGAGCTCGTCCGGCAGCGGCACCCCGCGGAACCGGGTCGCCAGGTCGCGGGTGCCGGCGCGCGCCTCGTCCACCGACGCGCGCGCCGTGCGGATCTGCTCCGCCGCGGCGGCGGGGTCGCGGTCGATCAGCCGCTCGGCCAGCTCGAGCTGCAGCGCCACGACCTGCAGGTGGTGGCCCTGCAGGTCGTGCACCTCCGACGCCAGCCGCAGCCGCTCCTGCATCGCCGAGACCGCACCCGCGGTCTGCCGCGCGCGGTCCAGCTCGCGCAGCAGGTCCCACCACCACAGGGAGAACGCCGAGAGCGCCGGCAGCAGCAGGAGCATCGTCGGGGCCAGCCGCGCGAGCTCGTCGTCCGTGCCGGCGGTCGACAGCCGCGGCGCGTCGACCACCCACAGGCCCGCGAGCACCACGGTGAGCACGACGGTCAGCCGGAACCGGATGCCGTGCGGCCACGCCCGCACGGTGAGCAGGAAGGCCACGGCTCCGACCGCCAGCATCCACGAGCCCGTCGCGACCCCGACCAGCACGGCCCCCGCGCCTCCGGCGGCCGTCGCCGCCGCGACCCGGCGCTTCCGGTGCCGGTCGGCGTCGTCGTCCTCCGGGGCGGCCCGCGGGTAGTCCCGGACCAGCAGCACGCCCGCCCCGAGCTGGAGCAGGACGCCAGCCGCCGCGAGCGCCGGCGCGGCCGGCAGCACCGCCGACGCGGGCATCTGGCGCAGCCACAGCAGCCAGTTCCCCAGCACCACCAGGTGGAAGAACACCAGCCCCGCCACGGTGTACCACCAGGACGCGCGGATGCCCCCGGCGAACGGGCTCGCCCCGTCCGCCACCGGCACCGCGGTGCCGGTCACCGGCCTCCGTCCCCGATCGCGCATGGCAGCGACGGTACGACCATGACATCCGTCACGGGCCGATCCGCGGATCCGCACGGGAGCGGGTGACACCGCGCCACTGCCGCCGACCGGGGTCCGCGCCGTTGAGTGGAGGCATCCGCACCGCACACCCCGGAGGCCACCATGGCGAACCTGTCCGACCTCGTCCTGCAGTTCCAGGAGCTCGTGAACCACCTGCCCGACTGGCTCCAGCCCGCGGGCGTCGCGCTCGCCGGCGCCGTCCCGTTCGTCGAGGGCGAGGGCGCCGCCGCCATCGGCGTGGTCGGCGGGATCCACCCCGTCGCCGCCGCGCTGTCCGCGATGACCGGCAACTTCCTGGCCGTGCTGGTCGTGGTGCTCATCAGCGCCCGCACCCGCGCCGCCGTCCTCACCTCCACCGGGCGGACGCCCGCGCCCAGCCCCCGGCGGCAGAAGTTCGACCGGGCGTTCGCCCGGTACGGGGTCGCCGGCGTCAGCCTGCTCGGGCCCCTGCTGATCCCGACGCACTTCACCGCCGCCGCCCTGGCCGGCGCGGGGGTGTCCCGGACCCGCGTGCTCGCGTGGCAGGCGGTGACCATCGTGCTGTGGACGACGGGCATCAGCCTGGTGATCACGGGGGTGATCCACTTCTCGGGGTGACGTCGAACGCCGGGTCCACCCCGGTCCGGTCACCGGGGTGGACGCCGACGCCTCGTCGCGAGGAGGTTCACCGAGGTGATCAGGAGCCCCATCACGACGAGGAACGACCCGATGACCCAGCCCGGGATCGGGAACGTGACCGCCTCGTCGTGGGGGAAGACGACGATCCCCACGAGCCCCAGGCAGACGACGACCAGCCCGGCGACGACCAGCAGCACCCGGTTCGGGCCCTCGTGGTTCCTCATCGATCCCCGACCTCCCTAGCCGC
>JAPSIJ010000057.1 GCA_031178805.1 Cellulomonas sp.
GTCTGCGCCGTCTCCACCACGCCGCTCATCAGGGCGCGCAGCGAGTCCTGCGCCTCGTTCAGCGACCCGGCCATCCGGCCGAGCTCGTCACGGGAGTCCAGGTCGACGGCCACGGTGAGGTCGCCCTCCCCCATGCTGCGCACGGTGCGCTGCACCCGCGCCAGGTCGCGGACGATCCGCCGCACCAGCACCACGCCGAGCGCGGCGGCGAGCAGCGCGCCGACCACGCCGATGGTGATCATCTGCACCCGCGCCGCGGACGCCGCCGTGGCGCTGTCGGCGACGCCCTCCTGCGCCTGCGCGGACACGGAGTCGGTGAGCGCCTGCAGCGCGTCGCCGATCTCCGTCGTCGTCCCGCGCACCTGCTCGGCGTACGCGTCGTGGTAGGCGACGGCGCCCTCGTCGGCGAGGTCCTGCAGGTCCTCGGCCGCTCCCCGGTAGCGGGCGTAGGCGTCCTGCAGCGCGGCGTACGCGGCGTCGTCCAGCACGTACGGCTCGTACGCGGCGATGTTCTCGAGGGCGTCGGCGTCGAAGCCGGCCCGCTGCTCCGCGATCTCCGCGCGGTCCGCCTGCTCGACCATGCCGTACTCCAGCACGCGCGACCGGCTGGCCTGGAACCACCGCTGGGTGTTCACCAGGTAGGTCTGCGGCTCGATCGCGTCCCGGCCCAGCCGCTCCACCGAGGACTCCAGCGTGCTCAGCCGCGCGATGCCGAGCGCGGAGACGGCGACCACCACGAGCACCAGCACCGCGAGCACCGCACCGATCCGGGCGCCGATCGGCAGGTCGGACACGATGCGGCGGGCGCGGGGCGCCGGGCGGGTACCGGGTGCGGGCATGGCTGTCTCCATCCGTGGGCGGGGGGGTGAGCGGGCGCGCGTCCCTGCCGCCCACCCCGCCGCATCGGCCGCGGGACCGGCACCGTGAGCACCCCCGGCGGGTGAAAGGTGTGACCAAGCGTCGGGCGCGGGTCGCGCGAACGGCCCGCGCGCGGGCGCGGTCCGCCCTACGGTGGCGGGGTGGCCGGGATGACGGAGGTCGAGCTCGACGAGGGCTCCGAGGACGCGGCCGTCGGCGGCCCGCGCCCGGACCGGGTGCCGGACGGGGACGCCGAGCAGGCGGACGCCGTCGCCGCGCGCCGCGCCGCCCTGCTCCGCGTCCTGCGCCGCGGCTGGCCGGTCGCGGTGCTCGTGCTGCTGGCGGTCGCGACCTGGCGGACGGCCGACGGGTACCGCCCGGCCCCGGACGCGGCGGCCCTGCGCACGACGCCGGGCGTGCTGGGCGCGGCCGTGGAACCCCCGCTGACGGCCGAGCCGTGGGTCGGCGGTGCCTCGGTGGACGTGCTGTGGAGCGGCGTGGTCACCGCGGACGGGCGGCTGGCGGGTCTGGTCGGCGGCGACGACGAGGCAGGGACCCGGTCCGTCGTCCTCGTCGACCCCCGCACCGGCGCCGAGGTGTGGCGGACGCCCGTGGCGAGCCACGACGGCGCGCAGGGCAGTGTCGCCACCACGTGCTCCGGCGACCGTGACCCGGCGCGGGTGGTGTGGTGCGCGGTGGCCACGGCCCCGTCCGAGGGCGCTGCGGTGACCACGTCCGTGACCGCCGTGGACGCCGGTACCGGTAAACCGGTCGTCGACCGGGTGCTGCCCAGCGGGACGTCCGCAGTCGTCGCCGGGGACACGCTGGTGCTGGTCGCGGCCGAGGCAGGCGGGCTGGAGCTGGTCGGCACCGGTCTCGCCGACGGCGCCGAACGCTGGACGACCCGGGTCGACGGCCTCCGCCGACTCGACCGGAACGCGCTCGGTTTCCCGGTCACCGCCGTGCGCGGCCACCTGCTGGTCCGGGACGGCAACCGCTCCTGGTCGGTGGACCCGGTCGACGGCCGCGGCACGGCGCTGACCAGCGGCGTGCCGACGGCGATCGAACCGGACGACGGCAGTGTGCCGGAGGTCGAGGTGCTCACCATGGACGACGGGACGCCCGGCGGCCGGCTGCGCGGCGTGGACGGCCGCACCGGCGACCTGCTGTGGGACGGCCCGGCCCGCGAGGACCTCTCCGGCGGCCTGATGCTGCTCGACGGCGTGCTCTACGGCGCGGACGGCACGTCCGTCTGGGCGGTGGACGCCCGGACCGGCGCGGACCTGTGGCGCACCCCGGCCGCGACGACGGGCGCGCTGCGGGCACCCCTGGTCACGGACGGCGAGGTGGTCCTGCGCACCGAGAGCCCGACCGGCACCGAGCCGGCCGCCGGGGACACCGCCGACCCGGACGACGCCCCGGTGCTGGCCGCGTACCGGCTGCGCGACGGGGCGCGGGTGTGGGAGGCCCCGCTGCCGGACGGCGTCCAGGAGGTGCGGGCCACCGGCGGGGTGCTGCTCGGCCTCGGCGGGACCGGCGTGGCGACGCTCGGCTGAGGGCGCACGACGAGGCCCCCGGTCGACGTGTCGACCGGGGGCCTCGGCTGGTGCGCCATCAGGGACTCGAACCCCGAACCCGCTGATTAAGAGTCAGCTGCTCTGCCAATTGAGCTAATGGCGCGCGGTGGGGAACGCTAGCACCCGTCCCCCGCCCGGCACGACCTGCCGGCCGCGTCGGTGCCCGGTGCCCCGCGCGGGCGTCCCGGACGACGAGGACCCCCGTCCGCTGCCGGTCGAGGGCCCTGCGCTGTGCGCCATCAGGGACTCGAACCCCGAACCCGCTGATTAAGAGTCAGCTGCTCTGCCAATTGAGCTAATGGCGCGCGGTTGAGAACGCTAGCACCGCCCGGCCGCCGGGGGCCAATCGGACGGGCTCCTCAGCGGCCGGTCGTGGTGCAGGTCACGCCGGTCGCGGGTCGGCCGCCGCGTCGGGGTCCACGGGGACCGCGTCCTCGGCCCGCGCGGGCCCGTCCCCGGGGGCGGGCCCGTCGTCGCCCTCGGCCCACCAGGCGTCCTCGGGCAGCCCCTCGGCGGCCAGGATCGCGGCGGAGCGGGGCTCGGCCACGGCGAGGTCGGCCAGCAGGGTGAGCGGCACGTGCTCGGCGAGCAGGCCCATCACCACGGCGGGGTCCCCGGCCGGCACGACGGCGTCGCCGGCGGGCCCCGCCGGCGCGCTCTCCTGCTGGTCGCCGTCCGGCTGGCGCGGCCCGTCCTCGCCCCGCCCGGCCGTCGTCGCGTCGTCGTCCCTCACGGCCACTCCCCACGTCGTCCCTGGTCGCTCATGGGACCACCCGGCCGAGAGGCGGCGCAACCGAGCACGCCGAGGGCGAACGCGCCGCTCTCAGCGTGCTCTCAGAGGTACAGGCCGGTGCCCTGCCCGCCGTCGCGGGGCTCCGCCACGGCGTGCACGTCCTTCTCGCGCAGCAGCAGGTAGGTGTCCGCCTCCAGCTCGACCTCGGCGCGCTCGTCGGGGTCGAACAGCACCCGGTCCCCCACGGTGACCTGCCGCACGTGCTGCCCCACGGCGACGACGGCGCCCCAGGTCAGCCGCTTGCCGACGGCCGCGGTCGCCGGGATGACGATGCCCGCGGAGGACCGCCGCTCGGCGGCGTCGCCGTCCAGGTGCACCAGGAGGCGGTCGTTGAGCATCCGGATCGGCAGCTCGGGGCGGGACGCGGGGCGGGACGCGGCGGGCGGGGTCTCGGGGCTGCTCACCCGGCAGACGGTACCGCGCGCGCGTCGTACGCTGACGGCGCCCGTCCCGCCGCGTCCGCGGCACCGCCCCGCACCCGCAGGAGAGCCCATGCCCCGCCTCGCCGTCGGCGACGCCGCCCCCGACTTCACGCTCCCGACGGCCGACGGCGGCTCGGTGACGCTGTCGGACCTGCGCGGCGAGCACGTGGTCGTGTACTTCTACCCGGCCGCCGGCACGCCGGGCTGCACGAAGCAGGCGTGCGACTTCCGCGACTCGCTGGCGTCGCTGCAGGGGCACGGCTACCGCGTCGTGGGCGTCTCCCCCGACGGCGTCGAGAAGCTGGCGGCGTTCGCCCGCGACGAGGAGCTGACCTTCCCGCTGGCCTCCGACCCGGACAAGGCCGTGCTGACGGCGTGGGGCGCCTGGGGCGAGAAGACGAACTACGGCCGCACGGTGACCGGCGTGATCCGGTCCACCGTGGTCGTCGCGCCCGACGGCACGGTGGAGCTGGCGCAGTACAACGTCAAGGCGACCGGGCACGTCGCCAAGCTGCGGCGCGACCTCGGCATCGACTGACCCGGCGCCCGGCCGTCCCTCGGGCGGCCGGGTCCCCGGCGGGAGTGGTGAAACGGCAGCCACGCCAGGTTTAGGTCCTGGTGCCCGAGAGGGCGTGCGGGTTCGAGTCCCGCCTCCCGCACCTTTCACCCGGGTGCGTCGCTCATCACCCGGTTGCGCCTGCCGATCGCGCACCGTCCGGGTGAGGCGCCGCTCGTCCCCTCAGGCAACGACCCCGGTGAACGACCGGGTCGGGCGGGACGCGACGCGTCCTGCGCGGGCGACGGCGGCTGCGGCGGTACGACGAGAGGCCGGGCATGACGGCGACGACGGACGACCGGACGGGCAGCACGCGACGGGGAGGGCTGGGCGTCGTGCCGCAGCCCCGCCGGTCGCCGGGCGCGGGGAGCCCGCCGCCCGCGGCGCGCCCGCGGCGGGGCCTGGGGTTCACCGGCAAGATCCTGCTCACGGTCAGCGCGGCGCTGGCGATGACGCTCGTGCTGGGGGTGGTCGCGATCCTGGCGCTGCGGTCCAGCACCGCGATGACGCAGGAGCTGGCCGACCAGCACGTGACCGGCATGACGCTGGCCAGCGGCGTCCGCTCGGAGCTGGGCGCGGCGCAGCGGCTCGGCGGCGAGATGCGCACGGCCGAGGAGCGCGGGGACCCGTTCAAGGCCGAGGGCCTGTCGGCGGACCGGGACGCGGCGGCGGACGCCGCCCTCGCCCGGCACGCCGAGTACCTGGCGCTGCCCGGGCTGGGCGAGGAGCAGCGGGTCGCCGCGGAGGCGGTGAGCGCGGCGCTGACCACGTTCCGCGGGCTGCCCGGGTCGAGCATCGGCTCGGACACCGCGGCGCAGGTCGCGGCGGACCGGCTCGACGACCTGATCGCGGCGGAGGCCGCGGCGGCCGGCCGGGCCGAGCAGGAGGCGCGCACGGCGGGCGGCCGCAGCGTGCTGGTGGTGCTGGTCGCGCTGGTCGTCGCCGCCGTGGTGCCGACCGTGGTGGGCGTCGTGGTGGCGCGCCGGCTCAGCCGCCGGCTCGACCGGGTGGCCGCCGCGGCGCAGGCGCTGGCGGGCGGCGACCTCACCGTCCGCAGCGAGGTGACGGGCGCGGACGAGATCGGCCGGACCGCGACCGCCCTCGACACGGCCACCGCCGCCCTGCGGGAGACGGTCGCCGGCATCTCCGCGACGGCCCGCACGGTGGCGGACGCCGCCGGGCGGCTGGACCTGTCCGCGCAGCAGGTGGTCGCCGGGGCCGACCGCACCTCCGACCAGGCGGGCGTGGTCGCGTCCGCCGCGGAGCAGGTGAACCGCGACGTGCAGACGGTGGCCGCCGGCGCGGAGGAGATGGGCGCCTCCATCCGGGAGATCGCGCGGAACGCCGCGGAGGCCGCGCAGGTGGCCGCCCGCGCCACCGAGGCGGCCGCCGTGACGAACGACCAGGTCGCGCGGCTCGGCGCCTCGTCGGCCGAGATCGGCAACGTGGTGAAGGTCATCACGAGCATCGCCGAGCAGACGAACCTGCTCGCGCTGAACGCGACCATCGAGGCCGCCCGGGCCGGCGAGGCGGGCAAGGGGTTCGCGGTCGTCGCCGGGGAGGTCAAGGAGCTCGCCCAGGAGACGGCCAAGGCCACGGAGGACATCGCCCGCCGGGTGGAGGCCATCCAGGCCGACACCGAGGGCGCGGTGGCGGCGATCGGCGAGATCGGGCAGGTGATCGCCCGGATCGACGACTACCAGACCACCATCGCCTCCGCCGTGGAGGAGCAGACGGCCACCACCACCGAGATGTCCCGGTCCGTCGCGGACGCCGCCACGGGGTCCGGCGAGATCGCCGGCACCATCACCGGGGTCGCGGGCGCGGCGGCGAGCAGCACCGAGGTGATCGGCCGGATGAGCGCCGAGATCGCCGAGCTCGCCCGCGAGGCCGAGGACCTGCGCACCCGCGTGGCGCAGTTCCGGCACTGAGGAGCACGGGGCACCGGTCCCCGGGACGACGACGGCCCCCGCACGCTGCTCGCGTGCGGGGGCCGTCGTGCGCCGTGCGGCGGGCGGTGCGCCCGCCGGGGCCTCAGCCCTGGGCCGCGCCGGCCGCGGCGATCTGGGCGCGGACGTCGTCCATGTCCAGCGCCTTCACCGCGTCCACGACCTGCTCCAGCGCCGGCGCCGGGAGGGCGCCCGCCTGGTTGAACACGAGGATGCCCTCGCGGAACGCCATCAGCGTCGGGATCGACGTGATCTGCAGCTCGGCAGCCAGCTGCTGCTCGGCCTCGGTGTCGACCTTCGCGTGCACGATGTCGGGGTGCTGCTCCGAGGAGCTCTCGAAGATGGGGCCGAAGCGCTTGCACGGACCGCACCAGTCGGCCCAGAAGTCCACCAGGACGATGTCGTTCTCGCTGATCGTCTTCTGGATGCTGTCGGCCGTCAGCTCGGTCGTCGCCATCAGTCGCCTCCTGTTGTCGTCGGACGCCAGTAGAGCGCCGGGGTCCGGTCCAGTATTCCCGGCCGGGCGCGCGGCCGCAGCGGCGGCGTCGCGCGGAGGGGCACGGGGTGACGGCCGGGGTGGCGCCGCCCCCGCCCGGGCGCGTCGGGCTGGGCCGCCACCGCCCGGGCGCGGTACAACTGCCGGGTGACCGACACGGCTGACCTCCCCCGCGAGCCCGAGCGCCCCTCCGGGTGGCTGAGTCCCGAGGGGATCGCGGCGGCCCGCCGCTCGCTGCCCCTGCTCTACGTCGACGCGGTGCCCGTGCGGGTCGACGACTCCGGGGATGTCGTAGGCGTCGGCCTGCTGCTGCGGGTGACCCCCGAGGGCGTGATGTCGCGGGCGCTCGTCTCCGGCCGCGTGATGTACCACGAGCGGGTGCGGGACGCGCTGCTGCGGCACATCGAGAAGGACCTCGGCCCGGTCGCGCTGCCGCAGGTGCCGCCGACGCCGCAGCCGTTCACCGTGGCGGAGTACTTCCCCACCCCGGGGGTGACGCCGTACCACGACCCGCGCCAGCACGCGGTGTCCCTCGCGTACATCGTGCCGGTGACCGGCGACTGCCGGCCGCAGCAGGACGCGCTGGACCTCGCGTGGCTGACCCCGGAGGAGGCGTGCAGCGAGCAGGTGCAGGTCGAGATGAACGGCGGCCAGGGCCTGCTGCTGCGCCAGGCGATGGCGCACGTCGGCCGGATGCCCTGAGCCGATGACCTCGACGGCGGGGGCGGCGCGGCCGCTGGTGACCACGCGGGTGCTGCACGCCCTGCTGGCGGTCGCCGCGCTGGCCGGCGTCGGCCTGGAGCTGAGCCGCGCGCTCGCCGAGGGCCCCGGCGATGCCGGCACCACCGCGGAGCGCCTGACCCGGCTGTTCTCCTACTTCACGATCCAGTCGAACCTGCTGGTCGCGGCGGCGTCCGCGCTGCTCGCGGCGCGGCCCCGGCGCACCGGCCGGGTGCTCGCGGTGCTGCAGCTGGACGCCCTGCTGTGCATCGCCGTGACCGGCGTGGTCTACCACACGGTGCTGTCCGACGGCGGCGCGGTGCTGACCCCCAGCGGCGACCTGGCGAACTTCCTGCTGCACACCGTCACCCCCGTCGGGACCTGGCTGGTGTGGCTCCTGGTCGGGCCGCGGCCACGGTTCGGCGGCGCGACGGTGGCCTGGTCGGTGGCGTACCCGGTCGCGTGGATCGGCTACACGTTCGTCCGCGGCGCGGTGACCGGCTGGTACCCGTACCCGTTCCTCGACGTGGGCGGGATCGGTCCGGCGCGCGCGGCGCTGAACACGGCCGCCGTGGCGGTGGCGTTCCTCGTGCTCGCGCTGCTGGTCCGGCTGCTGGAGCGGGTGCTGCCGGGCACGCCCGGGCCGGTCCCCGCCGACGCCGGGCCCGACGCCCCGGGCGGCCGCGCCTAGAGCTCGATCGCGGGCCAGTCCGCGAGATCCGCGCGCATCGCCCGGTCGTGGGTGGCCACGACGACCGCGGCGGAGGTGAGCCGCAGCGCCTCGGTCAGCTCGTCCACCAGGGCGATCGACAGGTGGTTGGTGGGCTCGTCGAGCACCAGCACGTGCGGCGCGGCCACCAGCGCGGCGGCGAGGTCGAACCGCCGCCGCTGCCCGACCGACAGCTCGCCGAGCGGGCGGTCGAGGTCCGCCTCCTCCAGCAGGCCGAGCGCGGCGACCGGCAGCACGTGCGCCGGGTCCAGCGCGCCGGCCTGCAGCAGGTCCAGGGCGCGGCGGGCCGCGGCCTCGAAGCCGGTGGTCCGCATCCGCTCTGGGCCGTCGTCGTCCTGCACCAGCACCCCGAGCCGCACGCCGTGCGCGACGGTCCGGTGGCCGCGGTCCAGCGCGACCCGGCCGGTCAGCGCCGCGAGCAGGGTGGACTTGCCCGACCCGTTCGGCCCGGTGACCAGCAGCCGGCCGGCGGGCGGCAGGTCGACCCGGACCCCGGGCAGGTCCAGCCGCCCGGCGACCCGCGGCGCGCGCAGCTCCAGCAGCGGCCCGCCGGCGTACCCGGCGGGGATGCTCGGCAGGTCGGGGAACGCCAGCGACGGCGGCGGCACCGGCACCTCGACGGCCTCGGCCTCGAGCTTCTGCACCAGCCGGTCGGCGGCCTTGACGTGGATCCGGGCGCGGGTGGCGCGGCGGTGCTTCTGGGAGCCCTTGGCCGGCCGCCACTCGTCGGACAGCCCCTCGTAGGACTCGTCGAGCCGCCGGGCGAGCTTCTCGGCGCGCTTGCGCTCCTGGGCGTACCGGGCGCGCCAGCGCCGCAGCGCCTGGTCCTTGGCGAACCGGTAGGTGGCGTACCGGGTGGCGCCGTACAGCACCGGCCGGCCGTCCATCGACGGGTCGAGGTCGAGGATCGCCGTCATCACGTCGTCCAGCAGCCGCCGGTCGTGCGTGACGATGACGACCACGCCGGGCCACGCCTGCAGCTGCGCGGTGAGGTAGTCGATCCCCGTGACGTCGAGGTGGTTGGTCGGCTCGTCGAGGAGCAGGATGTCCGCGCGCTCGGCGACGTGGCAGGCCAGCCGCGCCCGGTACGCCTCGCCGACGCTGAGCGAGTCCAGCCGGCGGTCGCGGTCGCGGGGCGCGCCGAACCGGGTCAGCGCCTCGTCCACCCGCCGGTCGACGTCCCAGGCCGCCAGCCGCTCGACGGCCGCGATGGCCTCGCTGAGCGCGCCGAGGTCGCCGCCCTCGTGGTCGAAGCCGTCGATCACCTGCTCCAGCCGCGCGGCGGCCGCGCGGACGTGCCCGGCGGTGCGCCGGACCAGGTCGCCGACCGTGGCGTCGGCCGCGACGTCGAGCTGCTGGTGCACGACCGACACCGTGCCGGCCCGGCGCACCTCCCCCGCGGTGGGCAGGAGGTCGCCCGCGAGCAGCCGGAGCAGGGTGGTCTTGCCGGCGCCGTTCTCGCCCACGACGCCGACCCGGTCGCCCGCGGACGCGGACACGCCGACGGCGTTCAGCACCGGCCGCCCGGGGTACCCGAAGGTCAGGGCGTCGGCGACGAGGTGGACGTCAGGCACGCGCGGCTCCGGCTCCCGGGCGCTCAGCCACGCAGCGCCGCGACGACGACCGGCACGAGGGCCCGGAAGGCCTGCCCGCGGTGCGAGACGCGGTTCTTCTCCTCGGGGGTCAGCTCGGCGCAGGTGCGGGTGTCCCCCTCGGGCACCAGCACCGGGTCGTAGCCGAAGCCGTGCGTGCCGCGGGGCGCGCGCGCCAGGGTGCCGGCGAGGTGGCCGAGCTCCACGTGCTCCCGGCCGTCCGGCGTGACCAGCGCGGCGGCGCAGGTGAACCGGGCGGCGCGGTGCTCCGGGGCGATGTCCGCGAGCTGGGCCAGCAGCAGGTCGAGGTTCGCGCGGTCGTCGCCGTGCCGGCCGGCCCAGCGGGCCGAGAAGATGCCGGGGGCGCCGCCGAGCACGTCGACCGACAGGCCGGAGTCGTCGGCGACGGCGGGCAGGCCGGTGTGCCGCGCCAGCGCGCGGGCCTTGATCAGCGCGTTCTCCGCGAAGGTCACGCCGTCCTCGACCGGCTCCGGGGCGCCGACGTCGCGCGCCGAGACCACCGAGTCGGGGTCCAGCCCCGGCAGCGCCGGGACGAGGATGGCGCGCAGCTCGTCGAGCTTGTGCGCGTTGTGGGTGGCCAGGACCAGCCG
>JAPSIJ010000484.1 GCA_031178805.1 Cellulomonas sp.
GGCGGCGCACCGCCTCGCCCGGCCGCCGGCCGAACACCTTGTACACGCCCTCGACGCGCAGTCCTGTCACTCATCCACCTCGTCACGTCATGACGCGGCCCCGTGCCCTCGCGGTGCGAGGTCGGGGGCGCCCCGTCCGGGGCGCGCCGGGGGCGGCGCGTCGGGGCCGGCAGGTCCGCGCCGCCCGCCCGGAGGGGGCTGGCCGCAGGACGTCGGACGCGCGGCGGCCCTCGCTCCGCGAGCCCCGGGGAGGGGCGCTGCGAGGGCCGGGATCCAGGCGGTCCGTGCCGACCGGTCGTCGATCTGGTCGTGCTCCACCGTGCCCCAATCCGGCGCGGAAAGCGAAGCGGGATGGCGGATTTCCGGTGTGTCATGGGACGACTTGTCCGATCGGCGCACGCGCTGACCTGCGGTTTTACCATTTCTTGGATCGTTACGCCTTTGTGACCTTGCGGACGGGACCCGGGGGTCCCGGGGGACAACCCCCGGCTCGACCGGCGGGGGTGCCGGGTGCCGGGAGCGGTGCCCGGCGCGGCACGATGGACGTGTCGCCCGGCCCGGGCGCCCCGCCGCACGCGGACCACCCGGCCGGGCCCGTCCTGAGGAGCCAGCGCATGTCCGTCGCCCTGCCGGTCGCCGTCGCACCCGCACCCGTGCCCGTCGCCGTCACCGAGCCCCTGCCCCGCGGCGCCGTCTGGCGCCCGGGCGTGATGACGCGCACCTGGCGGGAGTACGGCTACCTGCTGCTGGCGCTGCTGGTGGCGCCGTTCGGGTTCGCCTACGCGGTGCTTGCCGTCGTGCTGCAGCCGTCGGTCGCCGTCACCGTCGTGCTGCTGCTGGTCACGTCCTGGCTGGTGGTCGGCGGCCGGATGTGGGGCGCGCTGCACCGGGCGATGGCCCGCGGCATGCTCCGCACCTCCGTCGCGCCGCCGCTGCCCCGTCGCCCCGTGCGCGGGTTCTGGCGGCAGCTCGGCAGCCGGCTCGGCGACGCCGCCGGCTGGCGGGGGATCGCGTTCTCGGTGCTCGCCCTGCCGCTGGCGATCGCCGGCTTCGTCGTGCCGACCTCCTTCCTCGCCGTCGCACTCGGGGGCGTCACCCACTGGTACTGGTACCGCTGGCTGCCGCTGCAGGAGGCCTCGGACGGCACCCTGCACCGCGGGGCCTCGTTCGGCACCGACTACTTCATCGACACCCCGGCGCGGCAGTGGCTGCTGGTCGCGGGCGGGCTGCTCGCCTTCCTCGTCTGGCACCGCCTCACGCTCGGCTTCGCGCACCTGTTCCGGCTGCTCGTCACCGCCCTGCTCGGGCCCACCCAGGCGAGCCTGCGCGTGGCGCACCTGGAGCAGACCCGCGGCGCCGCCGTGACCGACGCCGACTCCCGGCTGCGCCGGATCGAGCGCGACCTGCACGACGGCACCCAGGCCCGGCTCGTCGCCGTCGCCATGCAGATCGGCGACGCCCGGGACCGCCTCGCGCACGCCCCCGCGGACGACCCCGGCCGGACCGACGCGCTCGCCCTGCTCGACGACGCGCACGGCGGGCTCAAGGACACCCTCGCCGAGCTGCGGGAGATCGCCCGCGGCATCCACCCCCCGGCGCTGGACGGCGGGCTGGCGGTCGCCCTGGAGACGCTCGCCGCCCGCAGCCCGCTGCCCGTGACCGTCGACGTGGACCTGCCCGGACGGCCCGCGCCCGAGGTCGAGACCATCGCGTACTTCGCGGTCGCCGAGCTGCTGACCAACGTGGCGCGGCACTCCGGCGCCACCGGCGCGTACGTGCGCGTCGAGGCGGCCGACGGGCACCTGCTGCTGCGGGTGCGGGACGACGGCCACGGCGGCGCGCGGCTCGCCCTGCCCGGCGCGTCCGGCGGCACCGGCCTCGCGGGCCTCGCCGACCGGGTGGCCACCGTCGACGGCACCCTCGACGTCGACAGCCCGGTGGGAGGCCCTACGGTGGTCACCGTGCACCTCCCGCTGAGCGCCACCCGATGAGCCGACCCGTGGCCGGGGGTGCCCCGTGCGGATCGTGATCGCCGAGGACTCCGTCATCCTCCGCGACGGCCTGGTCGCGCTGCTCACGCGGCGCGGCCACGAGGTCGTCGCGGCCGTCGGCGACGGCGACGCGCTGGTCCGCGAGGTCGCCGCGCTCGCCGCCGGCGACGGGCTGCCCGACATCGCCGTGGTCGACGTGCGCATGCCGCCCGGGTTCACCGACGAGGGCCTGCGCGCCGCGCTCGCCCTGCGCGCCGCCCACCCGGGCCTGGGCGTGCTGCTGTTCTCGCAGTACGTCGAGACCCGGTACGCCGCCCAGCTGTTCGGCGGCGACGCCCGCGGCGTCGGCTACCTGCTCAAGGACCGGGTCGCGGACGTCGGCGA
>JAPSIJ010000058.1 GCA_031178805.1 Cellulomonas sp.
GCTCCCGGACGTCGTGCACACCTCGCTGCTGCGCCGGGCGATCACCACCGCGAACTACGCGCTGGACGCCGCGGACCTGCTGTGGATCCCGGTCAAGCGGTCGTGGCGCCTGAACGAGCGGCACTACGGGGCGCTGCAGGGCAAGGACAAGAAGCAGATCCGCGACGAGTACGGCGAGGAGCAGTTCATGCTCTGGCGCCGGTCCTACGACGTCCCGCCGCCGGACATCGAGCTCGGCTCGGAGTTCTCGCAGGACAGCGACCGCCGCTACGCCGGCGAGCCGATCCCGCGCGCCGAGGCCCTCAAGCAGGTGCTGGACCGCGCGCTGCCGTACTGGCAGTCGGACATCGTGCCGGACCTGCAGGCCGGGAGGACCACCCTGGTGGCCGCCCACGGCAACTCGATCCGCGCGATCATCAAGTACCTGGACGACGTCGACGACGCCACGATCGCCGGCATCAACGTCCCCACGGGCATCCCGCTCGTCTACCACCTGGACACCGAGACCCTGAAGCCGACGAACCCCGGCGGCACGTACCTCGACCCGGCCGCGGCCGAGGCCGCGATCGCCGCGGTGGCGAACCAGGGCAAGTAGACCCACGCACGGCAGAGGGGCCCGGTCCGATCGGACCGGGCCCCTCTCGCGTGCCCGCCGGCCGCGCGGGGCGGGCGGCGGTGCGGGTCAGCGCGTGGCGGTCGGGCGCTCCGCCGCGAACTCGCCGGTGACCAGGAAGACGATCCGGCGGGCGACCGAGACGGCGTGGTCGCCGAACCGCTCGTAGTACCGGCCGAGCAGGGTGACGTCGATGGTCTGCTGGGCCGTGCCGGCCCAGGTCGGGCTCAGCAGCACGCGGAACGTCTCCTCGTGCAGCGAGTCCAGCAGGTCGTCGTCCCGCTCGATGCCCTCGGCCTCCGACAGGTCGTGCGTGCTGAGCACCTGGGTGGTGCGCTGCGCGACGCGGCGGGCGGCCTCGTTCATCTCCGTGAACACGCCCGTCAGGGCGGGGTCCACGGCGGCGTTCGGGTAGCGGCCGCGCGCGACCTGGGCCACGTGCCGGGCCAGGTCGCCCATCCGCTCGAGCGTGGCGCTCATCCGCAGCGCCGACACCACGACCCGCAGGTCCGTGGCGACCGGCTGCTGCTGGGCGAGCAGCAGCACGCACCGCTCGTCGAGGTCGCGCTCGAGCGCGTCGATCGCCAGGTCGTCCGCGATGACGGACTCCGCCAGCGCGAGGTCCTGGTGCAGCAGGGCCTCCCCGGCCGCCGTGATGGCGTGCTCGACCCGGCGGCTCATCGCCACCAGGTCGTCCTGGAGCTGCTTGAGCTCGGCGTCGAAGATCTCCCGCATGGCTTCCTCTCGTGTGCGCACTCGCGTCCGCGCGCAGTATCCGTCCGGCCGCCCACGCTCGCACGCGGAGGTGAACGCTCAGGTGAACGCCGCGCCGCGCCCAGGTGAACGGCGGTGAACTCTGCGCCGCCGCGCCGCTCCACGACCGGGCGGTGTGCCGGGGCACGTCCGTGGCGACCGTACGCTGACCGCGTGGAGGGTCTCAACGGTCTCGTCGTGCTGCTCGCCGGCGCGCTGGGTCTGGTCACCGGCATCGGGGCGACGCTCGCGTTCCGGTTCAGCGAGCGCGTGCAGCGCACCGTGCCGCCGCGCCCGGAGCCGGAGCTGGACGAGGGCCTGGTGCGCGTGCTGGCGGTGCTGCGGTCCGCGGCGGTGGTGCTCGACGACGAGGACCGGGTGGTGCGCGCGAGCCCGCCCGCCTTCCTGCTCGGCGTCGTCCGGGACGGGGCCGTCGCGCACGCCGCGGTGCGGGACCTGATCGCCGACGTCCGGCGCACCGGCCTGATCCGCGACGAGGAGCTGGAGCTGCCGCGCGGCCCGCTGGGCCGGGGCACCGTGATGCTGCAGGTCCGGGTGGCGCAGGTCGGCCCCGGCCGGCTGCTGGTGCTCGCGGAGGACCGCACGCAGGCGCGCCGCCTGGAGGCGATCCGCCGCGACTTCGTGGTGAACGTGTCCCACGAGCTGAAGACCCCGGTCGGCGCCCTGTCGCTGCTGGCCGAGACGGTGCAGGACGCCGCGGACGACCCGGCGACGGTCCGCCGGTTCGCCGGCCGGATGATCGGCGAGGCGCAGCGGCTGTCGGACCTGGTGCACGAGATCCTCGAGCTGTCCCGGCTGCAGGTGGCCGGCGCGCTGAACGACCTGGTGGTCGTGGACGTGGACGCCGTCGTCGCCGAGTCCGTCGACCGCGCCCGGACCGGCGCGACCGCGAAGCAGATGACGTTCACCGTCGGCGGCGAGACCGGCGCCCGGGTCACCGGCGACCCGACGATGCTGGTGCAGGCCGTCCGCAACCTGCTGGACAACGCGGTCCGCTACTCGCCCGCCGGCACCAGCGTCGGGGTGGGGGTCCGCACCCGCGACGGCCTGGTGGAGATCGCCGTGGTCGACCAGGGCGTCGGCATCTCCGCCGAGGAGCAGGACCGGGTGTTCGAGCGGTTCTACCGGGTCGACCCCGCCCGGAGCCGGGAGACCGGCGGCACCGGCCTGGGGCTGTCCATCGTCAAGCACGTCGCGGCCGACCACGGCGGCGACGTCCAGGTGTGGTCGCAGCCGGGCCGCGGCTCCACCTTCACCCTGCGGCTGCCGGCCGCCGCCCCGGAGTCCGCGCCCGGCGCCGGCACCGCCGACCCGGCGGGCACCGACCCGTCCACCCTGATCCCCACCGCACCGGAGGCCTGACCCCGTGACCCGCATCCTGCTCGTCGAGGACGAGGAGTCCTACCGCGACCCGCTGGCGTACCTGCTCGGCCGCGAGGGCTTCCAGGTGACCACGGCCGCCACCGGCCCGGACGCCCTCGCCGCGTTCGACGCCGAGGGCGCGGACCTGGTGCTGCTCGACCTCATGCTGCCCGGGCTGTCCGGCACCGAGGTGTGCCGCCAGATCCGGCAGCGCAGCGACGTCCCGGTCATCATGCTGACCGCGAAGGACGGCGAGATCGACAAGGTCGTCGGCCTGGAGCTCGGCGCGGACGACTACGTCACCAAGCCGTACTCGTCGCGGGAGCTGCTCGCCCGGGTGCGCGCGGTGCTCCGCCGCCGGCAGACGTCGGCCGCCGCGCCCGCCGCCGAGGAGGACGAGGCCGACGAGGGCGTGCTGGTCGCCGGCCCGGTGCGGATGGACGTCGAGCGGCACACCGTGACCGTCGACGACCAGCCGGTGGCGTTCCCGCTCAAGGAGTTCGAGCTGCTCGAGCTGCTGCTGCGCAACGCCGGCCGGGTGCTCACCCGCGGCCAGCTGATCGACCGGGTGTGGGGCACCGACTACGTCGGCGACACCAAGACGCTCGACGTGCACGTCAAGCGCGTCCGGGCCAAGATCGAGCCGGACCCGGGCAACCCGACCCTGCTCGTGACCGTGCGGGGGCTGGGCTACAAGCTGCTCGACGACGACCCCGCCTGAGCCCGCACGACGCGGCGACGACGCCGACCGTGACGGGCGTCACGGCCGTGCTCGGAGGGTTGTCCGCTCGTTCACCGTCCGTTCACCGGCGTACGGGAGCCTGGTCACCTGCGCTCCCTAGCGTCGGGGCCAGGTCGCGCACAGACGGGTGCGCGCCGCGTCACGACAGGACGGAAACACTGTGAAGCTCAACCGCGGTCGTACGGGTGCCTTCGCCCTTGCCGGCGTCGTCGCCCTCTCCCTCACGGCATGTGGTTCGGACAACCCGACCGGCGACACCTCCGAGACCTCGGGCGGCTCGGCCGCGAGCGAGCTCTCGGGCGAGCTCGTCGGCGCCGGTGCGTCGTCGCAGGAGTCGGCGATGGAGGCCTGGCGCGCCGGGTTCCAGAGCGCGAACCCCGACGTCACCGTCTCGTACGACCCGGTCGGCTCCGGTGGCGGCCGCACCTCCTTCCTCGACGGCTCGACCCTGTTCGCCGGCTCCGACGCCGCGCTGGACGAGGAGGAGCTGACCCAGGCCCAGGAGCGCTGCTTCGGCGCCTCCGCGGTGGACCTGCCGGTCTACATCTCCCCGATCGCCGTGATCTTCAACGTCGAGGGCGTCGACACGCTGAACCTGTCCGCCGAGACGATCGCGAACATCTTCAACGGCACGATCACCACCTGGAACGACCCGGCCATCGCCGAGGCGAACCCGGACGTCGAGCTGCCCGCCACGGCCATCACGCCGGTGCACCGCTCCGACGAGTCGGGCACCACGGAGAACTTCACCGAGTACCTGAGCGAGGCCGCGAACGGCGCCTGGACCGAGGAGCCCTCGGGCGACTGGCCCATCGAGGGCGGCGAGTCCGGCCAGGGCACCTCCGGCCTGGTCCAGGCCGTCCAGGGCGGCACCGGCACCATCGGCTACGCCGACGCCTCGAAGGCCGGCTCGCTCGGCAAGGTCTCGATCCAGGTCGGCGAGGAGTTCGTCGCCCCGACCGAGGAGGCCGCCGCCACGGCGCTCGACGTCTCCCCGCGGGACGAGGCCCGCGAGGAGGGCGACATCGTCATCGACATCGACCGCACCACCACCGAGGCCGGCGCCTACCCGCTGATCCTCGCCTCCTACCTGGTCGTCTGCCAGGCGTACGACACCCAGGAGGACGTCGACCTGGTCAAGGCGTTCGCGACCTACGTCGCCAGCGCCGAGGGCCAGTCGGCCTCCGAGTCGGCCGCGGGCTCCGCGCCGATCTCCGACACGCTCCGCACGGACGTCCAGGCCTCGATCGACGCGATCGAGCTGGCGTCCTGATCCCGGGGGAGGAGCGGCAGGCGTGACCCGCCACGCCGCTCCTCCCACCCGGACCCGGCCGGTCCACCCACGGGTGGACCGGCCGTCGGCGCGAGACACGCCCTCTCCCCTCCCCCTCCCCCTGGAGACCGTGTGACCAGCACCCAGCCCCGCACCCCGGGGCAGACCGACCCGGCGGCGGCACCCGCCGGCAGCACCGCCCGGCGCCTGCGCGCGGGCCACGGCGACCGCGGCGGCAGCCGCGTGTTCCGCTGGGTCTCGACCGCGGCGGGCGTGCTCATCCTGGTGATCCTGGCCGCCGTCGCGCTGTTCCTGATCCAGCGCGCCTGGCCGGCCCTCACCGCCGACGCCGCGGAGCTCTCCGAGCGGGTCAGCTGGTTCCCGGACGACACCAGCCTGCTCGGCTTCGTCGGCCCCCTGATCTTCGGCACGCTGCTGGCCGCGGCGGTGTCGCTGCTGATCGCCACCCCGATCGCCATCGGCATCGCGCTGTTCATCTCGCACTACGCGCCCCGCCGGCTCGCGAACGCGCTCGGCTACGTGGTCGACCTGCTGGCGGCCATCCCGTCGGTCGTCTACGGCCTGTGGGGCGGCCTGGTGCTCAGCCCGCTGGTGCAGCCCGTGTGGGAGCTGCTGAACAGCTGGCTCGGCTGGATCCCGCTGTTCGGCGGCACGGTGTCCCCGACCGGCCGCGTGATGATGACGGTGGCCGTCGTGCTCGCCGTGATGATCCTGCCGATCATCACCGCGATCTGCCGCGAGGTGTTCCTGCAGACGCCGCGCCTGCACGAGGAGGCCGCCCTGGCCCTCGGCGCGACGCAGTGGGAGATGGTCCGGATGGCCGTGCTGCCGTTCGCCCGCTCCGGCATCGTGTCCGCCGCCATGCTCGGCCTCGGCCGCGCGCTCGGCGAGACGATGGCCGTGCTGATGATCCTGTCGCCCGGGTTCCTGTACTCGTTCCGCCTGCTCGAGGCGGGGCAGCAGCAGACCATCGCCGCGAACATCGCCGCGCAGTTCCCCGAGGCCAACCAGACCGGCGTCGCCACGCTGATCGCGACCGGCCTCGCCCTGTTCGTCATCACCCTGGCCGTGAACATGGCCGCCCGCGCGATCGTCGCGCGGCGCAAGGACTTCTCGGGGGCCAACTGACATGACGACCACGACCCCCGCCCAGCCCACGGAGAGCTCCGCCTCCCTGCGCGAGCTCCTGCAGACCAACGACGCCCGCCGGCGCCGCACCGACATCACGATGCGCGTGCTGATCACCGCCGCGTTCGTCGTCGCGATGCTGCCGCTGCTGTCGCTGACCTACACGGTCGTGTCCAAGGGCATCGGCCGCCTGGACGCCTACTTCCTGCTCAACTCCATGCGCGGCGTGTTCGGCGGCATGGACGCGGGCGGCATCTACCACGCGATCGTCGGCACCCTGGAGATCACGCTGTTCGCGGCGCTGATCTCCGTGCCGATCGGCCTGCTCGCCGCGATCTACCTGGTCGAGTACGGCGGCGGCAAGCCGCTGGCGAAGCTCATCACCTTCCTGGTCGACGTCATGACCGGCATCCCGTCGATCGTCGCGGGCCTGTTCGCCTACGCGCTGTTCGCGCTGCTGCTCGGCCCCGGCGCGAAGTTCGGCGCGATCGGCTCGGTCGCGCTGTCGGTGCTGATGATCCCCGTGGTCATCCGGTCCAGCGAGGAGATGCTGCGGCTCGTCCCGAACGAGCTGCGCGAGGCGTCGCTGGCGCTGGGCGTGCCGCGCTGGCTGACCATCATCAAGGTCGTGCTGCGCACCTCGGTCGCCGGCCTGACCACCGGCGTGATGCTCGCGATCGCCCGCGTGATCGGCGAGACCGCGCCGCTGCTGCTCACCGTCGGCGTCGTCGACTCGATCAACTTCAACCTGTTCGAGGGCCGCATGATGACCCTCCCGGTGTACGTGTACCGGCAGTACGCTCAGGGTCTGGTCCCGTGCGCCGAGGGCGACGCCGCCTGCATCCCGGACATCAACGTCCAGCGCGCCTGGGCGGCCGCCCTCACCCTGTTCCTCATCGTGATGGTGCTGAACCTCATCGGCCGCCTGGTCAGCCGGTTCTTCGCCCCGAAGATCCGCTGACCGCGGCCCCACCACCTCCCCCCTCCCGCCCCAGACCAAGGAGACGACCGAGATGGCTCAGCGCATCGACGTCAAGGACCTGAACATCTTCTACGGCAGCTTCCGCGCCGTGGCCGACGTGAACATGGCCATCGAGCCCCGCTCGGTCACCGCGTTCATCGGCCCGTCGGGCTGCGGCAAGTCGACCTTCCTGCGCACGCTCAACCGCATGCACGAGGTCATCCCCGGCGCGCGCGTCGAGGGCACCGTCGCCGTCGAGGGCGTCGACCTCTACGGCAGCGAGATCGACCCGGTGGCCGTGCGCCGCCAGGTCGGCATGGTGTTCCAGCGCCCCAACCCGTTCCCCACGATGTCGATCGCGGAGAACGTGCTGGCCGGCCTGCGGCTGAACAACCGCAAGATCTCCAAGGGCGACGCCAACGACCTGGTCGAGCAGTCCCTGCGCGGCGCGAACCTGTGGAACGAGGTCAAGGACCGCCTCGACCGCCCGGGCTCCGGCCTGTCCGGCGGCCAGCAGCAGCGCCTCTGCATCGCCCGCGCCATCGCGGTCAAGCCGCAGGTGCTGCTGATGGACGAGCCGTGCTCCGCGCTCGACCCGATCTCGACCCTCGCCATCGAGGACCTGATCGCCGAGCTGAAGTCGCAGTACACGATCGTGATCGTCACCCACAACATGCAGCAGGCGGCGCGCGTCTCCGAGAAGACGGCGTTCTTCAACATCGCCGGCACCGGCCAGCCCGGCCGGCTGATCGAGATCGACGACACCGCCACCATGTTCTCGTCGCCGAAGGAGCAGGCGACCGAGGACTACATCTCCGGCCGCTTCGGCTGAGCCGCGGGGGGTCCGCCGGGGCGACGTGACGGGAGGGGAGCGTCGCCCCGCGGGGGCCGGTACGACGCAGGCCCCGTCCGGGTGACCGGACGGGGCCTGCTGCGTGCTCGGGGGCGGCGCCAGGGCGGGTCAGCCCTGCGCGTCCTCGGCGTCCTCGGTCGTGCTGGCCTCCTCGTCGCCCGCCACGCCCGTGGCCGGGGCGCTCTCGGAGGCCGACGGGGCGGGCTCCGGGCTCGCCGTGGCGGAGGGCTCGGGCTGGGGCACCAGGTCCGCGTACTCGGGCAGCGTGCCGTCGAGCACCGGCACCGGCACGGTGGTCTCGCCGGCCGCCGCAGTGCTCAGGGTCAGGTCGGCGGTCGCGCCCGGCGGGGCCGGGGTCGGCAGCACGACGTCCTCGCCCTCGGAGCCGCCGAGCAGCACCGTCCGGCCCGCCTCGACGCGGATCCGCTCGGAGCCGCCGGTCGTGCCCAGCTCGACGGTCAGGTCCTCGTCGCCGCGGTTGCTCAGCGCGCCCTGCAGGGCACCCGGCTCGTCGGCGGCGGCCGCGACGAGCATGAGGTTCTCCGCGGTCAGGTCGCCGAGCGTCGTGCGCACGCCGTCGGACGCGGCGTAGGCCACCTCCGTGGTGATCGGGTTCGTCGCCGAGCAGCCGGACAGCAGCGCCGCCAGGACGACGGCGCCGGCGGCGACGGGACGGGCGGACGTGCGGCTGCGGGCCACGGTGAGCTCCTCGGTGCGGTGGTGCCGGTGCGGCGGACGACGGGGGGTCGCGCGCGCGGGACGCCCGCGCGCGTGCTGGGCCGAGCCTACGGGGCGGCGGCGGGGGCGCGCACGGGACGGGTGCCCGTGGGCCGCGCCGGCGGGTGACGGCGCAGGTCAGGGGCGTGCGGGCCGGCACGCGGGGGTCGCGCGGGGCCCGCGTCGGCAGACTAGCCACCCCGGGAGCCCCGGTGTCCGCGCTCCGCGGCGTGTCGGATCCATGACGTGGCCCGCAACGCTCTGACCTGCGCAAACGCAGCAGATCTCCACGAAATCCCCCCGTGGGCGCGTGGTAGACTGGCCATCCGCGAAAGGGGACACCTGCAGATGACTTTCACTGTTGGGGAGACGGTTGTCTACCCGCACCACGGTGCAGCGCTGATCGAGGAGATCAAGACCAGGACCATCCGCGGCGAGGACAAGATCTACCTCAAGCTGAAGGTCGCCCAGGGTGACCTGACCATCGAGGTGCCGGCGGAGAACGTCGACCTCGTGGGTGTGCGCGACGTCGTGGGCCAGGAGGGCCTGGACCGCGTGTTCGAGGTGCTGCGCGCCCCGTACACCGAGGAGCCGACCAACTGGTCGCGCCGGTACAAGGCCAACCTCGAGAAGCTCGCCTCCGGCGACGTGATCAAGGTCGCCGAGGTCGTGCGCGACCTGTCCCGCCGGGACGCCGACCGCGGCCTGTCCGCGGGCGAGAAGCGCATGCTCGCCAAGGCGCGCCAGATCCTCGTCTCGGAGCTCGCGCTCGCCGAGCACACCGAGGAGGAGAAGGCCGAGGCCATCCTCGACGAGGTGCTCGCCTCCTGATCCCGCGCCGCTGACCCGCGACCGCCCGGACCGCCCCGCGTGGCCACCGCCGCCGTGCTCACGGCCGCCGGCAGCGGCACGCGGCTCGGGCTGCCCGGGCCGAAGGCCCTGGTCGAGCTCGCCGGGGTCCCGCTGGTCGTCCACGCCGCCCGACGCCTCGCTGCGTCGGGCGTCGTGCTGTCCGTGGTCGTCACCGTGCCGCCGGGCCGCGCCGCGGGCTTCCGGGCGCTGCTCGGCGGGCCGGTGCGGCCCGGCACCGGCGTGCCCGTGACGGTGGTCGAGGGCGCCGGCTCCCGGCAGGCCTCCGTCGCCGCCGGGCTCGCCGCGCTCGGCGACGACGTCGACGTGGTGCTCGTGCACGACGCCGCCCGGGCGCTCGCCTCGCCGGGGCTGATCCGCGCCGTCGAGGGCGCCGTCCGCGCCGGGCACCGCGCCGTCGTGCCCGGGCTGCCCGTCGCCGACACCATCAAGCAGGTCGGCGAGCCCGTCGACGGCGCCGCGCCCGTGGTCGCCACCGTGCCGCGGGCCAGCATGCGGGCCGTGCAGACCCCGCAGGGCTTCGACCGCGCGCTGCTCGACGCCGCGCACGCCGCCGGCGCGCACCGGGCCGCCTCCGAGGCGACCGCCGCCACCGACGACGCCGCGCTGGTCGAGGCGCTCGGCGAGCAGGTCTGGGTCGTCCCGGGCGAGGAGTCCGCCATGAAGATCACCACCACCCGCGACCTCGCCGTCGCCGAGCTGCTGGCCCGCACGGCCGACGGGGCCCGCGCGTGACCGGGCTGCCGCGCACCGGGATCGGCGTGGACGTGCACGCCTACGCGCCCGACCCCGCCCCGGACGCCGTGCTGCACCTCGCCGGGCTCGCCTGGCCGGGGGAGCGGCCGCTCGCCGGGCACTCCGACGCCGACGTCGCCGCGCACGCCGCCGCGGACGCCCTGCTGTCGGCCGCCGGCGTCGGGGACCTCGGGTCCGTGTT
>JAPSIJ010000485.1 GCA_031178805.1 Cellulomonas sp.
GCCAGGGCGGTCGCGTCGTGCCGCGGGGAGCCGACGCCCGCCTCGGCCAGCACCTGCGCGGCGGCGTCGACCAGCGCGCGCATCGTCGGGGCCGCGGTGCTCACGCGCCGTCCCCCGCCGCCGCGAGCCGGGCGGCCTCGTCGGCCTCCACCGCGGACTGCACCACCGGGCCGAGGTCGCCGTCGAGCACCGCGTCCAGGTTGTACGCCTTGTAGCCGGTGCGGTGGTCGGCGATCCGGTTCTCCGGGTAGTTGTACGTGCGGATCCGCTCGGAGCGGTCGACCGTGCGCACCTGCGACCGGCGGGCCTCGCTGGCCGCCGCGGCCGCCTCCTCCTGCTGCGCGGCGAGCAGCCGGGCGCGGAGCACGCGCATCGCCTGCTCGCGGTTCTGCAGCTGGGACTTCTCGTTCTGCATCGACACGACGATGCCGGTCGGCAGGTGGGTGATCCGCACCGCGGAGTCCGTGGTGTTCACCGACTGGCCGCCCGGGCCGGAGGACCGGTAGACGTCGATCCGCAGGTCGTTCGGGTCGATCTCGACCTCGCCCGCGTCCTCCACCTCGGGGAACACCAGCACGCCGGCCGCCGAGGTGTGGATCCGGCCCTGCGACTCCGTGACGGGCACGCGCTGCACCCGGTGCACGCCGCCCTCGTACTTCAGGCTCGCCCAGACGCCGTCGGCCGGGTCGGTCACCGCGCCGCGCGCCTTCACCGCGACCTGCACGTCCTTGTAGCCGCCGAGGTCGGACTCCGTCGCCTCGAGCGTCTCGGTGCGCCAGCCCCGCCGCTCCGCGTACCGCAGGTACATCCGCAGCAGGTCGCCGGCGAACAGCGCCGACTCCTCGCCGCCCTCCCCCGCCTTGATCTCCAGGATCACGTCGCGGGCGTCGTCCGGGTCGCGCGGCACCAGCACGCGCCGCAGCCGCTCGGCGGCCTGCTCCTCCGCGGCGGCCAGCGCCGGCAGCTCGGCGGCGAACTCGGGGTCGCCCTCGGCGAGCTCGCGCGCGTCGGCGAGGTCGTCCGCCGCCGCGCGCCACGCGCCGTGCGCCTGCGCGACCCGGCCGAGCTCGGCGTACCGGCGGCCGAGGTTCCGGGCCAGCGCCTGGTCGGCGTGCACCGCCGGGTCGGCGAGCTGCCCCTCGATCCGGGCGTGCTCGTCCAGCAGCGGTCGGGCGGCGGCGAACGGGTCGCTCATCGCAGGTCTCCTCGGGCGCCTCGGCGGCGGGTCGGTGGGCCGGGCCGCCGGCGTCGTCCGGGCCCGGACATGCGAAGGCGCCGGTGACCGCGGTCCGCGAGGGACCGCCGGTCACCGGCGCCGAGGTCGCTAGTTGGCCGACTTCTTGCCGTAGCGCGCCTCGAACCGGGCCACGCGGCCACCGGTGTCGAGGATCTTCTGCTTGCCCGTGTAGAACGGGTGGCAGGCGCTGCACACGTCGGCCCGGATCTCACCGGAGGTCGAGGTGGAGCGCGTGGTGAACGTGTTGCCACAGGTGCAGGTCACCTGGGTCACCACGTACTCGGGGTGGATGTCGTTCTTCACAGGTGTTCTCCTCGGGTTGGGCCTCCGGGTCGTGCGCGCGAGCCGCGCACGTGAACCGCAGACCGACGGAACAGTCTGCCAGAACAGCGCGGCGGCGCGAAATCTTCCCGGCGCCCGCACGGGGTCCGTCGGCGTGCCCCCGGGACGGACCGGGACGAACCACCCGGGAGCCCACCTACGATGTGGCCCATGCGCATCGGCCTGGTGATCGACGACGGCCTGGACCGCCCCGACGGCGTCCAGCAGATCGTCCTCACCCTCGGCCGCCGGCTCACCGCCCTCGGGCACGAGGTGCACTACCTCACCTCCAGCACCGGGCGGACCGACCTGCCGCACCTGCACGTGCTCGGCCGCACGGTGTCCGTGCGGTTCAACGGCAACCGGCTCGGCACGCCGCTGCCGGCGTCCCGCGCGCGGATCCGGCGGCTGCTGGCCGAGGTGCCGTTCGACGTGCTGCACGTGACCATGCCGTACAGCCCCGTCCTCGCCGGGCGCGTGGTGTCCGCCGCGCCCCCGGGGACCGCGGTCGTCGGCTCCTTCGTCATCTACCCCCAGGACGCCGCGACGCGCTGGGGCATCCGGGCGCTCGGCCGGCTGGAGCGCCGCCGGCTGCGCCGGTTCGACTCGGTCAGCGCGCTCTCCGAGGCCGCCGCCGAGTCGGTCCGCGAGGCCTACGGGCGGGACGCGCCGATCATCGGCGGGCCGGTGGAGCTGGGCCCCGCGGCCCCCGCCGCCACCCGGGCGGCCGACGGGACGGTGCGGATCGTCTTCCTCGGCCGGCTGGTCGAGCGCAAGGGGCCGCGCGAGCTGCTGGACGCCGTCGCCGC
>JAPSIJ010000486.1 GCA_031178805.1 Cellulomonas sp.
CCCGCAGGCGCGCCATCGCGAGCTGCTGGGTCGACTCGGGCGAGTAGCCGAACGAGGCGTTGTTCGTCTGGACCACCAGCACCTCCGCGCCCTCCCGGACGCTCTCGCGGACGATGCCGTCGTAGGCCACCTCGAAGCAGATCACGTCGCCGATCTGCACCGTGCGGCCGAGCCGCTCGGAGTCCAGCGGCACGACCCCCGGCTCGGTCCCGGGCAGCATGTCGTTCTGGACCAGGTCGACGGCGGACGAGAACGGCCGCACCAGGTCGCGCAGCGGGATGTACTCGGCGAACGGCGCCGGGCGCTGCTTCGAGTAGCGCGCGACCGGACCCTCCCCCGGCTCCCAGAGCAGCGAGGTGTTGTACCGGCCGCCCTCCTCCGGGTACTCGATCGTGCCGACCAGCAGCGGCGCGCCCACGGCCTGCGCGGCGGCGTCGATGTCCGCGGCGGCGCGGGCGTCCACCTGCGGGTCGATGTCCGTGCCGTTCTCCGGCCAGAGCACCAGGTCGAGCTCGCCCGGCGCCACCTGGTCCAGCAGGGCCGTGGTGCCGGCGAGGTGGTTGTCCAGCACCTCGCGGCGCTGGTCGAAGGCGTGCAGGCCCGGCTGCGAGACGTTGCCCTGCACGGCCCCCACCATCAGCGTGCCGCTCTCGGCGCGGGTGTCCATCGGCACCAGCAGCCCCACGACGAGCACCGCGCCGGCCAGCACCAGCCGGCCGACCGTCGGCAGCAGCGCGAACCGGCGCGCCGCCGTCCACGCCAGCGCCAGGGCGACACCGGCCGCGGCGACCGCGGCGGACACCAGCGGCGCACCGCCGAGCCGGGCGAGCGCCAGCACCGGCGAGTCCGCCTGGGAGAAGGCGAGGCGGCCCCACGGGAAGCCGCCGAACGGCCAGATGCCGCGCAGCTCCTCGACCGCCACCCACAGCACCACGAACACGACCAGCTGCAGCGACGACCGCCGCCACACCGCCTCGCCGCGCCGGGCCCAGGTCCACGCCGCGCCGAACAGCGCGACGAAGCCGGCCTCGGCGACGGACAGCGCGATCCAGGGCACGGGGCCGACCGCGACGTCGGCCCAGGTGAGCAGCGGCACGAAGAACGCCACGCCCCAGATCAGGCCGAGCAGCGCGTTCCACCGGGCGCTGTCCCGGCGCATCGCCAGGAACAGCAGCGCGATGCCGGGCGCGGCCGCGAACCACCAGCCGAGGTCGGGGAACGCCGACCAGGTCAGCAGTCCGCCGAGGAGCGCCAGGACCGCGCTCCACCAGCGGGAGGGGTCACGTGCGGGCACCGCGCCAGGGTACGGCACCCGGCTGTCCGTCCGGGCACGCCGGTGCCGCCCGGACCGACCGGCCCGCGTGCCCTTCGTACCGCCGCGCGCCACGGGGGCGCGGGCGTTCTCTGATGAGCACGCGGGCCCGGTCGGGACTCGCGAGATCCGGTCGCGCCCACCGCGCGGTCACCCGCGCGGGTGGTGGTCCGGACCACTGCCGAGAACCTACCGAAACGTCAGGGGGTGTCAAGGCCGTCCCGGGGCCGCCGCGGGGCGTCCGCGCAGGTCGGCACGCGCGTCGGCGCCTGTCCGATTTGTCCGCGTCGTGACATCTCGTTGGCGTGTCGCGCGGCGTGTCGATCCGCGCCCGGACACCGCCGCGCGGGTGAGGCGGCGCTCCCCGGGGCCGCCGCGGTTCACCCGTCCGTGGTGCGCCGCGCCCCGCCCGCATGGGGTGGCGTCGCCTCGCCGCAGGACGCAGCGTCGCCTCGTCGGCAGGGCGTCCCGGCGTCTCGTCCGCAGGGCGCGCCGTCGCCCCGTCAGCCGAGGGCGTCGTGCAGCACGACGCCGGCCCGCACGGTGCGGACGCACACGGGCAGCGGCTCGTCCTCCCGCAGCGCCGGCAGAACCGCCGCGCGCGCGGTCGGGGCGCCGGCGGGGTCCGTGGTGCCCGGCGCCGGCCGCCACACGGCGAGGTGCGCGGGGGCCCCGGGCTCCAGCAGGCCGGCGCGCGACTCCCCCGCCCCGCCGGCGAGCCAGCCGCCGCGGGTGTGCGCCGCCAGGGCCGCCCGCACGCCGAGCCGCTGGTCCGGCGTCCGGTGCCGCACCGCCGCGCGGACCGCCGCCCAGGGGCCGCCGTCCGTCACCGGGCTGTCCGAGCCGAGAGCGAGCAGCACCCCGGCCGCGTGCAGGTCCGCCAGCGGGTGCAGCGACGCCGCCCGCCCGCGCCCGAGCCGCGCCGCGTACAGCCCGTCGTCCCCGCCCCAGGCGGCGTCGAAGCCGGGCTGCACCGACGCGGTCAGCCCCAGCAGCACCAGCGCGGCCAGCGCCGGGGCGTCCAGCATCGAGGCGTGCTCGAGGCGGTGCCCGGC
>JAPSIJ010000487.1 GCA_031178805.1 Cellulomonas sp.
GTCGACGTCGCCGACTGGCGCGGGGACGTCGTCGTGCTGAACACCTGGTACGCCGCCTGCCCGCCCTGCCGCGAGGAGGCCCCCGACCTCGTCGACATCGCGAACGAGTACGCCGACCAGGGCGTGCGGCTGCTCGGCATCAACGGCGTCGACGACGCCGGGGCGGCCGAGCCGTTCCAGGAGACGTTCGACGTGCCGTACCCGAGCATCGACGACCGCGACAAGCAGGCCGTCGCCGCCCTGCAGGGCGTCGTGCCCATCCAGGCCACGCCCACCACCGTCGTGCTCGACCGCGACGGCAAGGTCGCCGCGCGCATCGTCGGGCTCGCCGAGGGGTCCACCCTGCGCGCCCTCGTCGACGAGGTGCTGGCCGAGGACGCCCCGTGATGCTCGCCGACGTCGGCGACTCCTTCGCCCGGGCCGCCACCTCCGGGTCCCTGCTCGCCGCCGTGCCCGTCGCCGTCCTCGCCGGGCTCGTGTCCTTCGCGTCGCCCTGCGTGCTGCCGCTCGTGCCCGGCTACGTCGGCTACCTCGGCGGGATGTCCGCCGCCTCCGCGCCGGGGCGCTCCCGCGCGCGGGTCGGCGCCCCGGCGGGCGGTGCCGATGCCGACGGGGCGGGCTCGGGTGCCGGCTCGGCTGCGGGCTCGGCTGCAGGCTCCGGTGCGGGCTCCGGCGGGCGGCTCGACCTCGCGGCCCACCTGCCCGCGCAGCCGTCGCTCGGCGGGTCCCCGGCGGCCGAGGCCGCCCCGCGCGGACGGGTCGTGCTCGGCGTGCTGCTGTTCGTCGCCGGGTTCACCGCCGTCTTCCTCGCCTACGGCTCCCTCGCGGGCACCCTCGGGTCCTTCCTGCTCCGCTGGCAGGACCCCGTGTCCCGGGTGCTCGGCGTCGGCGTCATCGTCATGGGCCTGGCGTTCCTCGGGCTGCTGCCGTTCTTCCAGCAGGACCGGCGGCACGTCCGCACCCCGCGCGCCGGCCTGTGGGGCGCACCCGTCCTCGGCGTGACCTTCGGCATCGGCTGGACGCCCTGCATCGGGCCCACCCTCGCCGCCATCCTCCTGCTGTCCCTCGACGGCGGCTCCGCCGGCCGCGGCGCCCTGCTCGCCCTCGCGTTCTGCGCCGGCCTCGGCCTGCCGTTCGTCGCCGTCGCCCTCGGCCTGCAGCGCAGCCGCCGCGCCCTCGACTGGCTCGGCCGGCACCGGCTCGCCGTCATGCGCGTCGGCGGCGCCCTCCTGCTCCTGCTCGGCCTCGCCCTCGTCACCGGCCTGTGGACCACCTGGTCCACCTGGCTGCAGGGCCTGCTGACCGGCGCCCAGCCGTTCGTCCCGGCGGTGTGACGTGACCCGCGAGGACGAGACCACCACCGGCCGGCCCGGCACCGCCCGTTACGCCCCCGAGGGGCTCGAGGACGCGTTCAGCGCCGACCCGCCCGCCGCCACCCCGGCGAGCGCCCCGCAGCTGCCCGCCCTCGGCGTCGTCGGTTGGCTGCGCTGGGCCTGGCGCCAGCTCACCTCCATGCGCGTCGCCCTGCTGCTGCTCATGCTGCTCGCCGTCGCCGCCGTGCCCGGCACCGTCTTCCCGCAGCAGCCGCAGGCCCCCGAGGAGGTCGCGACCTATCTGCAGGACCACCCCGACCTCGGGCCCGTCCTCGAGCGGCTCGGGTTCTTCGACGTCTACGCGTCCATCTGGTTCTCCGCGATCTACCTGCTGCTGTTCGTCTCCCTCGTCGGGTGCATCCTGCCGCGCAGCCGCACCCACCTCCGCGCCGTCCGCGGCCGGCCGCCGCGCGCCCCGCGCCGGTTCGACCGGTTCCCCGCCCAGGCCGCCACCGAGCTCGACGGCACCCCCGCGCAGATCGCCGCCCGCGCCGGCACCGCCCTCGGCGGACCCCGGTGGCTGCGCCGGTTCCGCGTCGACACCCGCGACGAGGGCGGCGGCGTCTGGAGCGTCGCCGCCGAGCGCGGGTACCTGCGGGAGACCGGCAACCTCGTCTTCCACCTCGCGCTCGTCGGGCTGCTCGTGTCCGTCGCCACCGGCCAGCTCCTGCACTACCGCGGGCAGGCGATCGTCGTCGAGGGCCGCGCCTTCGCGAACACCCAGAGCGACTACGACACCTTCGAGTCCGGCTCCGGGTTCCAGGCCTCGTCCCTCGACCCGTTCTCCCTGCGGCTCGACTCCTTCGAGTCCCGGTTCGACCCGGAGACCCTGCAGTCGCGCGACTTCACCGCCCACGTCACCGTCACCGAGCCCGGCGGCGAGCCGGCCGCCGACACCGTCCGGGTCAACCACCCGCTCGTGGCCGGCGGCGCGAAGATCTACCTGCAGGGCAACGGCTACGCCCCGCAGGTCACCGTGCGCGACGCCTCCGG
>JAPSIJ010000488.1 GCA_031178805.1 Cellulomonas sp.
CCGAGCAGCCCGGCGGTCCACAGGCCGTCGATCAGGCCGGCCATGAAGGAGTCGCCGGCGCCGACGGTGTCCGCGACCTCGACCGGCGGGGCGGTGATCATCACCTCGTCGCCGGCGGCGGTGACGGCCAGCGCGCCCTCGCCGCCCAGGGTGACGACGACTAGGGCCGGCCCCCGGCCCAGCCAGTCGCGGGCGATCTCCACCGGCGCGACGCCGGGGTGCAGCCAGGCCAGGTCCTCGTCGGACACCTTCACCACGTCGGCGAGCGCGACGAGCCGCTCCACGACGGGCAGGGTCTCCTCGGGGCTGCCCATCAGGGCGGGCCGCAGGTTCGGGTCGTAGGTCAGCGTGGACGTCACCCGGCGGTCGGCCAGCAGCCGTGCCACCGCCTCACCGCCCGGCGCGAGCACCGTCGCGATGGACCCGGTGTGCACGACGGCGGGGGCGTCGCCGTCCTCGTCCCACCGGGCCGGGAGGTCCCAGGTGAGGTCGAACTCGTAGGTCGCGGCGCCGTCGGCGTCCAGGTGCGCCCGGGCCACGGGGGTGCGCTCGGGCGCGCGGTCGCCGGTCAGCACCCGCACGTCCGACCCGGCCAGGTGCTCGCGGACCAGGTCGCCGTGCGCGTCGTCCGCCAGCCACGTCAGCAGGTCGACGCGGCGGCCGAGCCGCCCGAGGCCGATCGCGACGTTGGCGGGGCTGCCGCCGGGGTGCTCGGCGGGCTCGGCGCCGGGGCGGAGCACGACGTCGACCAGCGCCTCTCCGACGACGAGGGCGCGGGCGGCGGGCTGCTCGGTCATGGGGCTCCTTCGCGTCCGGCAACGGTGCCGGGTCGGGGTGGGGTGGCGTCGAGGGGCGTCAGGACGCGGCGTCGTCCGCGCGGCCGCCGGGGCCGTCGGACTCGCGGGCCGCGTCGAGCCGGGCGCGGGCGCCGTCCAGCCACTCCTGGCAGCGGGCGGCGAGGGCCTCGCCGCGCTCCCAGAGGGCGAGCGACTCCTCGAGCGTCGCGCCGCCCGCCTCCAGGCGGGACACGACGGCGACGAGCTCGTCCCTCGCCTGCTCGTAGGACAGGTCGGCGACGCCCGGGGCGTCCGGGGCGGGGGTGGTGGCGCTCACGGCACCCATCTAACCAACCGGCGGGGACGTGCTGTCCACCGGAGCGCGCGCGGACGGGCCGCGCGGGGTCAGCCGGCCGCGCCCGGGCCCTCGTCGGCCGCGCCGGCCGGACGCCGCCGCGGCGGTGCCACCGCCAGCACCGTCGCCATCAGCTCGCCGTGGGCGACCCGCACGCGCAGCGAGTCCTTCGCCGCCACGCTCGTCGCCTCCCGCACCACGGCGCCGTCGGCGGTCTGCACCACCGCGTACCCGCGCTCCAGCGTGGCCGCGGGGGACAGCGCCCGGACCTGCGCGGCGAGCGCGCGGGTGGACGACACGGCGGCGGCGAGCGCGTGGTCGAGGCTGCGGCGGGCGTGGTCGCGCTGGCGGTGCACGTCCGCCTCGCGGGTGTCGACCATCGTGTGCGGCCGGGCGAGCACCGGGCGGCTGCGCACCTGCGCCAGGTTCGCGGCCTCCCGGGCGACCCGGTGGTCCACGGCGGCGCGGATCCGGGCGCGGGCCTGGGTGACCCGGGTGCGCTCCTCGCCGACGTCGGGCACGATCCGCTTGGCCGCGTCGGTGGGCGTGGACGCGCGGTAGTCGGCGACCAGGTCGAGCAGCGGGGTGTCCGTCTCGTGGCCGATCGCCGAGACCAGCGGGGTCCGGCAGGCGGCGGCCGCGCGGACGAGGGCCTCGTTGCTGAACGGCAGCAGGTCCTCCACCGAGCCGCCGCCCCGGGCCACCACGATGACCTCGACCCGCGGGTCGTCGTCGAGCTCGGCGATCGCGCGGCTGACCTGCGGCACCGCCCCGACGCCCTGCACGGCGACCTCGCGGATGACGAACTCGACCTGCGGCCAGCGCGCCCGGGCGTTCACCACGACGTCGTGCTCGGCCTTCGACTCCCGCCCGCACACCAGCCCGACGACCCGCGGCAGGAACGGCAGGGCGACGCGGCGGTCGGCGTCGAACAGCCCCTCGGCGGCGAGCACCCGCTTCAGGTGCTCGATCCGGGCGAGCAGCTCGCCGACCCCGACGGCGCGCACGGCGTCGGCGTTGAGCTGCAGGGTGCCGCGCTTGGTCCAGAACGTCGGCCGGGCGTGCACCACGACGTGCGCGCCCTCGGCCAGCGGCGTCTCCGCCGCGGCGAGCACCTGCGCCGGCATCGACACCGGCAGCGACATGTCGGTGTCCGTGTCCCGCAGCGTGAGGAACGCGATGCCGGCGCCCGGGCGGCGGTTGAGCTGGACGACCTGGCCCTCGACCC
>JAPSIJ010000489.1 GCA_031178805.1 Cellulomonas sp.
CGGCGTCCGCGCCGACCAGCGCGGTCAGCTCGTCGGGGCAGGGCGCGTCGCCGGGCTCGCCCAGCGCGGGCTGCGGGTACCAGGTGTCGAGGACGGAGCCGGCGTCGGTCACGGTGGCCAGGCCCCAGCCCCAGGCGGTGCGGTCGCTCATGGTCGCCAGCCTAAGCGGCCGGGGGCCGCCCCCGGTGCCGACGTCCGGCCCGCGGGCGGGCCGCCGGTAGGGTCGCCCGGGTGACGACGAGCGCGCCCCTGGACCTGTCCGCCGACCTCACCGCCCTCACCGCGGCGCTGTGCGACCTGGCCTCGGTGAGCGGCGCGGAGACGGCGCTGGCGGACGCCGTCGAGGCGGCGCTGCGCGGGTACCCGCACCTCGAGGTGCTCCGCGACGGCGACGCCGTGGTCGCGCGCACGCACCTCGGACGGCCGTCCCGCGTGGTGGTCGCCGGGCACATCGACACCGTGCCCGTCGCGGACAACCTGCCCACCCGGCTCGTGGGCGAGGGCGACGAGGCGGTGCTGTGGGGCCGCGGCACGGTGGACATGAAGGGCGGCGTCGCGGTGCAGCTGGCGCTGGCGGCCGCCCTGGCCGCGCCCACCCGCGACGTCACGTGGGTGTTCTACGACCACGAGGAGGTCGACGCCGCCCTGAACGGCCTCGGCCGGATCGCGCGGAACCACCCGGACTGGCTGGCCGCCGACTTCGCGGTGCTGTGCGAGCCGACCGACGCGGGCCTGGAGGGCGGCTGCAACGGCACGCTGCGCGCCGAGGTCCGGGTGCCGGGCGTCGCGGCGCACTCGGCGCGGGCGTGGACCGGCGTGAACGCGATCCACGGCGCCGCCCCGGTGCTCGCCCGGCTCGCCGCGTACGAGCCGGCCGCGGTGGCGGTCGACGGCCTGGTGTACCGCGAGGGCCTCAACGCCGTCCTGATCAGCGGCGGCGTCGCGACGAACGTGATCCCCGACGCGTGCGTGGTCACGGTGAACTACCGGTTCGCGCCGTCGCGGTCCGTGGACGAGGCCGCGGCGCACGTCCGCGAGCTGCTCGACGGGTTCGACGTGGTCGTCACGGACGCCGCCGCGGGCGCCCGGCCCGGCCTGGACGACCCGGCCGCGGCCGAGTTCGCCGCCGCCGTGCTCGGCGTCACCGGGGGCGCCCCGGCGCCGAAGTACGGCTGGACGGACGTCGCCCGGTTCTCCGCGCTCGGCGTCCCCGCGGTGAACTTCGGCCCCGGCGACCCGCTGCTGGCGCACAAGGACGACGAGCGGCTGCCCGTCGCCCAGCTCGCGCTGTGCCACGACGCGCTGCGGGCCTGGCTGACGGCCTGACCCGTGCCGTCGCCCGGCGTTCACCCGGGGGGACCCGCCGCACGGGCTGCGGGGCCGCGCGGTTCCGTAGAGTCTGGCGGCATGAGCGACGACGGCGTTCCCGCACCCGGCTCCGGCTACCGCAAGGGTCCCGTGCTGCTGCGGCGCGGGCAGATCCCCGCGACCACCAGCGACCAGCGCCTGCTGCGCGGCGGCGACGGCGCGGACTGGCTGCACGGCGACCCGTGGCGGGTCATGCGCATCCAGAGCGAGTTCGTGGAGGGCTTCGGCGCGCTCGCCGAGCTCGGCCCCGCGGTCAGCGTGTTCGGCTCGGCGCGCACGCTGCCCGAGCACCCGGACTTCGCGCTCGGCGAGGCGGTGGGCCGCAAGCTCGCGGAGGCCGGCTACGCCGTGATCACCGGCGGCGGGCCCGGGATCATGTCCGCCGCGAACAAGGGCGCCACCGAGGCGGGCGGGCTGTCGGTCGGCCTGGGCATCGAGCTGCCGTTCGAGCAGGGCATGAACCCCTGGGTCGACCTCGGGGTCAACTTCCGGTACTTCTTCGCCCGCAAGACGATGTTCGTGAAGTACGCCGAGGGGTTCATCGTGCTGCCGGGCGGGTTCGGCACCTTCGACGAGCTGTTCGAGGCGCTCACCCTCGTGCAGACGCACAAGGTCACGGAGTTCCCGATCGTGCTGGTCGGCAGCGACTACTGGCAGGGCCTGCTCGACTGGGCGGCCGGCCCGGTGCTCGAGCGCGGCATGATCCGCGAGGCCGACCTGGCGCTGCTGCAGCTGGTCGACGACCCGGACGAGGCCGTGCAGATCGTGCGCGACCGCGGAGCGGAGATCCGCGCCGCCGAGCGGGCCGCGGCGGCCGCGGAGGCGCAGGCGGTGGCCGAGGCGGAGGCCGAGGTCGACGCGGAGGCGGCCGCCGAGGGCGGGACGGGCGCGGGTGGCCGCTGACGCCCCCGTCCCGGGCGCGGCCGCGCCGCCGGCGGACGTGCCGGCCGCGGGCGCGCCGCTGCTGCTGCGCGGCCGGTGGTTCGGCCC
>JAPSIJ010000490.1 GCA_031178805.1 Cellulomonas sp.
TCGGGGTGCTCGCGCTGCTGGTCGTCCTCGTGGTCCTGCGGGTCCGCGCCGGCCGCACCCGCCGCGCCCGCCAGCAGCGGGCCGTCGACGACGCCGTCGCGGCCGCCCTCGCCCGGCAGGGGGCGACCCCGTGACCTGACCCCGGCCGCCCGCGCCACCACCGACCGCACCACCGATCTCGACGAGGAGATTGTCATGGCACGACCCATCACCCTGTTCACCGGCCAGTGGGCCGACCTGCCCTTCGAGGAGGTCGCGCGGCTCGCCTCGGAGTGGGGCTACGACGGCCTGGAGATCGCCTGCTGGGGCGACCACCTCGACCCGTGGCGGTGGGACGACGACGCGTACGTGCAGAGCCGGCGCGACGTCCTGGAGAAGTACAACCTCGGGGTCTGGGCGATCTCGAACCACCTCAAGGGCCAGGCCGTCTGCGACGACCCCATCGACCAGCGGCACCGCGACATCCTGTCCGACCGCGTCTGGGGCGACGGCGACCCCGAGGGCGTGCGCCGCCGCGCCGCGGAGGAGATGCAGCACACCGCCCGGCTGGCCGCGAAGCTCGGCGTGGACACCGTCGTGGGCTTCACCGGGTCCGCGATCTGGAAGTACGTCGCGATGTTCCCGCCCGTGTCCGCCGCCGCGATCGACGCCGGGTACCAGGACTTCGCCGACCGCTGGAACCCCGTCCTCGACGTGTTCGACGAGGTCGGTGTGCGGTTCGCGCACGAGGTGCACCCCAGCGAGATCGCCTACGACTACTGGACCACCGTGCGCACCCTCGAGGCCATCGGGCACCGGGAGGCGTTCGGCCTGAACTGGGACCCCAGCCACATGGTCTGGCAGGACCTCGACCCCGTGGCGTTCCTCTGGGACTTCCAGGACCGGATCTACCACGTGGACTGCAAGGACACGAAGAAGCGGATGCGCAACGGCCGCAACGGCCGGCTCGGCTCGCACCTGCCGTGGGCCGACCCCCGGCGCGGCTGGGACTTCATCTCCACCGGGCACGGCGATGTGCCGTGGGAGGACGCCTTCCGGGTGCTCAACACCATCGGCTACACCGGGCCGATCTCCGTGGAGTGGGAGGACGCCGGGATGGACCGGCTGCTCGGCGCCCCCGAGGCGCTGGCGTTCGTCCGGCGGCTCGCCTTCGACGCCCCGGACGCGGCGTTCGACGCGGCGTTCAGCACCAAGGGCGACGCGTGAGCACCGCCGGCCGCACCGGGCTCTGGCTCGTCGGCGCCCGCGGCTCCGTCGGGACCACCGCCGCCCTCGGCCTCGCCGCGCTCGCCGAGGGGCACGCCGCCCCCGAGGGCTGCGTCACCGCCGCGGAGCCGTTCGCCGGCCTGGCGCTGCCCGGCTGGGGCGACCTCGTCGTCGGCGGGCACGACGTCGCCGACGTGGCGCTGACCAAGCGCGCCGAGGCCCTCGTCGACGCCGGGATGATCCCCGCGCCGCTGCTCGCCGCGACCGCGCACGCCCTCGACGCCGCCGACGCCGAGGTGCGCCCGGGCCACCGGGGACCGCTCGCCCCCGGGCAGTCCCAGGCCGACGTCGCCCGGCGGCTCGCCGAGGACATCCGGTCCTTCGCCGACCGGCACGACCTCGCCCGCGTGGTCGTCGTCGACGTGTCCTCCACCGAGCCGCCCGCCGCCCCCGCGCCCGAGCACGACGACCCCGCCGCCCTGGTCGCCGCGCTCGCCGAGCCCGGCCGCGTCGTGCTGCCCCCGTCGTCCGTCGCCGCCTACGCCGCGGTGCTCGCCGGCGCGGCGTACGCGGGGTTCACCCCGTCCGCCGGGATGGCGCTGCCCGCCCTGCAGGCCCTCGCCCGCGAGGCCGGCGTGCCCGTCGCCGGGCAGGACGGCAAGACCGGGCAGACCTGGCTGCGCACCGTGCTCGCCCCGGGGTTCACCGACCGGGGCCTGCGGGTGCTGTCCTGGGCGGGCACCAACCTGCTCGGCGGCGGCGACGGGGCCACCCTCGCCGACCCGGAGGCCGTGCGCTCCAAGCTCGCGTCCAAGACCCGGGGGCTGCACGACCTCACCGGGTCCGAGGTCACCCCGCTGCACATCGACCACGTGCCCGACCTCGGCGACGTCAAGGTCGCCTGGGACCACGTGCACGCCCGCGGGTTCCTCGGGTCGCGCATCACCCTGCAGACCACCTGGTCCGCGCACGACTCGATGCTCGCCGCGCCCATGGTGCTCGACCTGGCCCGGCTGCTCGCCCTCGCCCACGCCGGGGGAGTCGCCGGCGTCGTGCCCGAGCTCGGGTTCTTCTTCAAGGACCCGTGGGGCTCCGACCGGCACGCCGCCGCCGACCAGGCCCGCGACCTCGCGGGCTGGGCGGTCCGGA
>JAPSIJ010000491.1 GCA_031178805.1 Cellulomonas sp.
GGCGGTCGGGGTCAGCTGAGCGCGGTGAGCGTCAGCGTCGCGGTGTACGTGCCCGACGGGGCGTCGAGCGGGAGCTGCAGGTCGAGGTCCGCGCCGACGAGCGAGGAGCCACGGGCGTGGCCCTCCTCGGCCTCGGCGAGGGTGCGGGCCACGGACAGGCCGTCGCCCTCCTCGAACCCGGACGGCACCGCGGGCCCGGCCACGGCGTCGCCGCCGTTCTCGAGCACCTCGGGCGTCCAGCCCAGGTACTTCGCCGACAGGGTCTGGTCCCCGGCGGTGAAGTCGCTGACCTGCGCGGTGATGGACCACTCCGGGTCGCCCGCGCGGGTGTCCTGCACCCGGACCGGGACGATCTCGCCCGTGGCCCGGTACCGGTCCTCGAGCTCCTCGGCCACGCCGAGGTTCACCAGGCCGGAGGAGCCCTCCAGGGACCAGGTGAGCTCGCCGGCCCGCTGCTCCGGGACGGTGACGGCCAGGGCCTGGTCGCCCTCGGCCACCGTGCCCGGCGCCTCGCCGGTGTGGTCGCCCTCGACGCCGCCGGCGGTGTTGCCCGGCCCGAAGGCCGCCGCCGGGTCGTTCTCCGCGAGCCGGATGGTGCCGAGCACGGTGGTGCCCGCCACCCGCAGGTTCGCGGTGTTGCCGGTGAGGGTGAGGTCGCCGCCGACGGTGTTGCCCCAGGTGTCGGCCGCGCCGTCCGCGGTGGCGCCGATCAGCACGTCGCGGCTGCTGCCGGTGACGCTCAGGCCGCCCTTGACGACCGCGCCGGCGACCGTGGTGCCCCAGTCGGAGTCGGCCAGGGACACGTCCCCGCCCACGCCCGTCTGCAGCAGGTCGACGTAGGTCGCCGCCTGGGTGGTGAGCCCGCCGGTGATGTCGGAGCCCGTCACCTCGACGTCGAGCCCGCCGGCCGCGACGCTGCCGCCGACCTCGAGGTCGTTGAGGTAGAGGAACCCGACCCGGGAGCCGGCGGTGTAGGCGCTGACGTCGCCGTCGACCCGCGTGCCGTCGAGCAGCACGCCGTACGGGTCGGTGGCGACGACGTCGCCGGTGACGGTCACGGAGGTGGCGTCGAGCCAGCCGTCCGCCTCGACCGTGATGCTGCCCTCGACGGTGGCCCCGGCGAGCACGCAGGTGGCGCCGGCGGGGACGCGCAGGTCCCCGGCGACGACCTGGTCGCCCAGGTCGTCGGTGCAGTCCGTCGTCGCCGCCTGCGCCACGGTGGCGCCGAGGGCCACGAGCCCGAACGCCCCGACGAGCGCGGCCGGGACCGAGTAGATCCGCTTCATGTCCGTCTCTCCGTCTTCTCGGGGCTCAGCCGCGCAGGGCGGCGATGGCGTCGTAGCTGCGGTCGGCGTTGCCGAGGGAGTCCAGCGGGTTCGGGGGCACCGCGGTGCTCGCCGCGTTGTCCTGCTCGTAGAGCCCGAAGTGCTGGCCGCGGCTGCGCAGCTGGGACAGGAACTGCTGGTAGGGCAGGTCGCCGGCGCCGAACTCGATGATGTCGTAGCCGTTGGCGCTGGCCTCGTTCGCCTTGCCGTCCTTCAGGTGCAGCAGCGGGTACCGCCGCGGGTTGCGCAGGACGTAGTCGACCGGCTCGAACCCCGGGTACTTGTGCTGCCCGACGTACGCCCAGTAGATGTCCATCTCCAGGTAGACCAGGTCCGGGTCGGTGTTGTCGTAGAAGACGTCGTAGAGCCGGACCGACGGGTCGACCGGGTCGAACCGGAACTCGCCGTCGTGGTTGTGCTGGTAGAGCTTCAGGCCGGCGGCCTTGACCTGCGCGCCCCAGCCGTTCCACTCCTCGGCGGCGGCGAGGTAGCCCTCCTTGGTGGCGGTGCCCGTGGGGGCGTTGCCGGTGCCGAGGTGCGGCATGCCGAGGGTGTGGGCGATGTCGATCTGGTTGGCCAGGTCGGTGCGCAGCAGCTGGGTGCTGACGTGCGAGCCGACGGCGCGCAGGCCGTTGTCGTCGAGCAGGGTGCGGATCTCCGCCGGGGTGATGGGCCCGACGTTGCCCTGCGTGTAGCCGGCGAACTCCACCTCGGCGTAGCCGATCCGGCCCAGCTCCTCGAACACGGCGCGGAAGCCCAGGGAGCTGACCTTGTCGCGGATCGTGAACAGCTGGATGCCGATGCGGTTGGCCGGGACCAGGCGCGTGCGCCCGTTCCCCGGCGCCGCGGCGGCGAGCGGACCCGCGGCGCCCGCGGCGGACGTGCCGAGGGCGGTCCCGACGCCCACGGCCACCGTGGAGGCGGCGAGCGCCTTCATCAGCGACCGCCGGCTCAGGGGCCGGTCGGGCAGGGAGGCGTGCTGGTGCGTGCTCATGTCTCTCCTTCGAGACGGCCGGTCCGCGCGG
>JAPSIJ010000059.1 GCA_031178805.1 Cellulomonas sp.
GCAGCGCCGGCAGCGCGCCCGCCACCCCCGCGGCGCCCGCCGCCCCCGTGGCGGTGGACGTCGCCGGGCCGCCGGCGGGGGTGGTCGTCGACTACCAGCTCGGCGGCGGCTACCCGCCCGCCGAGGGGATCGGCGGCGTGGTCCGTGACGTCACCGACGTGCCGGAGCCCGGGCTGTGGTCGGCCTGCTACGTCAACGGCTTCCAGACCCAGCCCGGCGACCGCGACGCGTGGCTGCGCGACCACCCCGACCTGGTGCTGCACGACGAGGCCGGCGAGCCGGTGGTGGACCCCGGCTGGCCGGACGAGCTGCTGCTCGACACCTCGACCGAGGCAGACCGGGCGGCGCTCGCGGACCTGCTGGCGGCGCAGGTGACGGACTGCGCGGACCGCGGGTTCGACGCCGTCGAGCTGGACAACCTCGACTCGTTCACGCGGTCCGGTGGCCGGCTGACCGCGGACGGGGCGCTCGACCTCGCGGCGCGGCTGGTCGCGGTGGCGCACGGGCACGGGCTGGCGGCCGGGCAGAAGAACGCGCCGGACCTCGGGACCCGCGCCCGCGAGGAGGCGGGGTTCGACTTCGCCGTCGCGGAGGAGTGCGCCCGGTACGACGAGTGCGCGGCCTACACCGACGTGTACGGCGCCGCGGTGCTGGACGTCGAGTACCGGGAGGACGACTTCACGGCGGCGTGCGCCGACCCGGACCGCCCGGCGTCCACGGTGCTGCGGGACCTCGAGCTGCGGACCCCGGACGCCGCGGGGTACGTGCTCGCGGTCTGCTGAGCCCGGCTCCCTCGGCCCCCGCACAGCCCGCTCACCGCGCGGCGCCGGGTCGCCGGTCGTACCGTGAGGCGATGGCGACAGGGACGGACCCGGGCCCGCCGGACGGGCGGGTGCTCGTGCGCGGTGACCTCGTGGTCGAGGTCCCCGCGCGGTGCGTGCGCGTCGCCGACCGCCCGGTGCCGCTGACCCGCAGCGAGTTCGAGATCCTGGTGGCGCTCGCGGAGCGCGCCGGTCAGCCGGTGTCGAAGGACGAGCTGGCGCTCGCGGTGGCGGTGCACGGCCCGCACGCGGTGCCGAGCCCCACGGACGCGGACCGGCGGAGCATCGAGGTGCACATGGCGAACCTGCGCCGGAAGCTCGCCGACCAGGTGGGCGAGCGCGGCGGGATCAGCACGGTGCGCGGGCTGGGCTACCGCCTGGCGCCGGAGCTGCGGGTGCCCGGGCAGCGGGACGGCGCCGGGGACTGAGCCCCGGTCACCGCCCCGCCGGCGGGGTGGTCAGTCGCGGGTGGCCGCGGCGAGGGCGGCGCGCAGGCCGTCGGCGTCCAGCTCGGCGCCGTAGGCGGGCAGGTCGCGCTGGAACCGCCAGCCCTCGGACAGCGGGCCGGCGTCGACGACGTCGAACCCCCACCGGTCGATGAGCTCGGTGACGACGGCCTTCGCCTCCGCGTCGTCGCCGGCGATGGCCAGCGCGCGGCGGCCGGGCGTGCCGGCGGGGGTGCCGCGGCTGGCGAGGTCGGCGGCGGTGATGTGGTTGAACGCCTTGACGACGCGCGCGCTGCCCAGGTGCTCGGCGAGCAGCTCGGAGCTGGTGGTGCTGCCGTCGTCCAGCGCGGCGACGTGGCCGTCGCGCTCCCAGTAGTAGTTGTTGGTGTCGATGACGACCTTGCCGGCCAGCGGCGCGGCGGGGACGTCCCGGTACGCCTTGAAGGGCACGGTCACGACGACGACGTCCCCGTCGGCGGCCGCCTCCTGGGCGGTGCCGGCCCGGGCGTTGTCGCCGAGGTCGGCGACGAGGTCCACGAGGGTGTGCGGGCCGCGGGAGTTGCTGACGACGGCCGCCTGGCCGTGGTCGACGGCGAGGCGGGCGAGGGCGCCGCCGATGTGGCCGGAGCCGATGAATCCGATCGTGGTCATGCCGGGGCCAACGGCGGGGGCCGCGCCGTTGTTCCTGGTCACCGCGACGGGTGTCCGCTCTGCGGAAAACCCGTTGGCTCCGGGCCGGGGGCGGACGTACGGTCGAGGCACACGGGAAGGAGGTGGTCCAGGACATGAAGTCTTCCAGGACGCGTGAGGTGACTGTCCGCTAGTCGCCCGAGCACTCGGACGGATTGCTCGATCCGTTCGCCCGCCCCGCCGGTCGCCCGACCGGTCGGGCGACGAGCGAATCCCCGCAGTCACCGCAGCCCGTGGGAGCCGCGACCTCGTCCTTCGCGGCAGGGCCTCCACCCGGAGGCCCGGCCCACGGGCTGTTCCCTGCCCTCCGCCGGCCGGGACGACCCCGCCCGCCGTGCGCCCGTGCCCCCGCGCGCCGGGCGGCCCCGCGTCAGCCGCCGGTCAGCCGCGCCAGCAGCCCCGCCCGCACGGCGGGCCAGTCCGCGGGCAGCACCGAGAAGTACGCCGAGTCGCCGAGGCTGCCGTCGGCCGCCCGCCGGTGGTTCCGCAGCACGCCCTCGGGCACCGCCCCCAGCCGGGTGAGCGCCCCGGTCGAGCGGGTGTTCCGGGTGTCGGCGCGGAACGCGACCCGCGCGCAGCCCCACGTGTCGAAGGCGTGCGTGAGCAGCAGCAGCTTGCACGCCGGGTTCGTCGTCCCGCCCCACCACGCCGGCGCGTAGAACGTGTGCCCGATCTCCACGCGCGGCACCCGCGGCTCCCAGTCGTAGAACGACGTGCTGCCCCGGACCTCGCCGGTCGCGGCGTCGAGCACGGCGAACGCCAGCCGCCCGGGCGCCGCCTGCGCCGCCGCCACCTCCGCCGTCCAGCCGGCGACGCCCTCCGGCAGGGGCGAGGACATCCCGGCCCAGATGCGGGCGTCGACGAACGCGGCGAGCGCAGGGGCGTGCGACGCGTCGAGCGGGACGAGGCGGACGCCGTGGCCGGCGAGGGCGAGTTCGTGCTGCACGGACCGATCGTCGCAGACCCCTTGCCCGGGCCTGGCTAATGGCATTAGCCTGCGGGCTATGGACATCATGGAGCAGCGCGTCACGCACCACCTGCAGCGCCCGGACGGGCGTCTCGCGTACGACGACGCCGGCACCGGCCCGCTCGTCGTGGCCGTGCCCGGCATGGGCGACCTGCGCAGCACGTACGACGAGCTCCGCGCGGCGCTGCTCGCCGCCGGGTACCGGGTGGTGACCACGGACCTCCGCGGCCACGGGGACTCCGACGCGGACTTCGCCGGCCACGGCGACGAGGCGACCGCGGGCGACGTCGCGGCGCTGGTCGAGCACCTCGACGCCGGCCCCGCCGTGCTGGTCGGGAACTCGATGGGCGCGTCCGCGGCGGCGGTCGTCGCGGCGGACCGGCCGGAGCTGGTGCGGGCGCTGGTGCTGCTCGCACCGTTCCTGCGGGACGGCGGCGGCGGCCCGGCGAAGCGCGCGGTCCTCGGTGCGGTGCTGCGGGGCATGCTGGCCGCGCCGTGGGGCGCGCGGGCCTGGGCGGCGTACTACCGCACGCTGAACAAGGGCCGCCGGTCCCCGCGCCTGGGGGAGCACGCCGCGGCGATCCGGGCGAGCCTGCGCCGGCCCGGCTACCTCGCCGCCTTCCGCACCCTGGCCCTGACGCTGGACCACGCCGTCGTCGAGCGGCGGCTGCCGCGGGTGCAGGCGCCGTCGCTCGCCGTGGTGGGTGCGCTGGACCCCGACTGGCCGGACGCCGCGGCCGAGCTGGCGTGGATCGGCGACGTCCTCGGCGGCCGCACGCTGCTGGTCCCGGACGCCGGGCACTACCCGCAGCACCAGGTGCCGGACGTCGTGGCCGCCGCGGTGCTGGACCTGCTGGCCGAGGTGGCGCCGACCGGGCGGACGTCGCGTGCCTAGGGCCGGGCTGTCCCCCGAGGCGGTGGTCCGGATCGCGGTCGACCTGGTCGACGCGGGCGGCACCACCGGGTTCGCCGACCTCACCCTGGCGCGGGTCGCGGCGGCCGCCGGCGTCGCCACCCCCAGCCTCTACAAGCACGTCGGGTCGCTCGCCGCGCTCCGCCGGGAGGTCGCCGTGCTGGCCGCGCGCGACCTGCGGGCCGCGCTGGTGGACGCGACGCTCGGCCGGTCCGGTCCCGAGGCGCTGCGGGCGCTGGCGCACGGCATCCGGGCGTACGCCCACGCGCAGCCCGGCCGGTACGCCGCCGTGCAGGTCGCGGCGGACCCGGCGGACCCCGCGGACGCGGAGCTCGCCGCCGCCGGCGCCGAGGTGGTCGGTCTGATGGTCGCGGTGCTGCGCGGGTTCGCGCTGCCGGACGACCGGGCCGTCGACGCCGTCCGGGCGGTGCGCGCCGGGGTGCACGGCTTCGTCACGCTGGAGCTCGGCGGCGGGTTCCGGCTGCCGCAGGACCTGGACCGCAGCTTCGCCGTGCTCGTCGACCTGCTCGTCGCCGGGGTCGCCGACCTCGCCGCCCCGGCGGAGGCGTCGGCCGCGCGCGTCTAGGGTGGGCGGGTGGCCGAGCTGAAGACACCCCGGGAGATCGAGGCGATGCGGGCGGCGGGCGCCTTCGTGGCCGGCGTGCTGAGCAGCCTGCAGGACGTGGCCGCGGTCGGCATGACGCTGCGGGACCTCGACGCGCACGCGCACCGGATGATCGACGAGGCCGGCGCGCGCTCGGTGTACCTGGGCTACCACCCCTCGTTCGGCGCGATGCCGTACCCGGGCGTGCTGTGCACCTCGGTCGACGACGCCGCGCTGCACGGGCTGCCGTCCGACCGGGTGCTCGCGGACGGCGACGTGCTGAGCATCGACTTCGCCGCCGAGGTCGAGGGCTGGGTCGCGGACTCCGCGCTGACCTTCCAGCTCGGCACCCCCGACCCCGACGCCCAGCGGCTGATCGCCGTGACGGAGGAGGCGCTCGCCGCCGGCATCGCCCAGGCCCGGCCGGGCAACCGGATGGGCGACATCTCCGCGGCCATCGGCGAGGTCGGCCGCGCGGCGGGGCTCGGCATCAACGCGGACTTCGGCGGCCACGGCGTCGGCCGCACCATGCACGAGGAGCCGCACGTGCCGAACCTGGGCCGCCGCGGCACCGGGATGAAGCTGCGGGCCGGGCTGGTCATCGCCATCGAGCCGTGGTTCATGGCGGGCGGCGACGGCTACACGATCGACGACGACGGCTGGACGATCCGCACCGCGGACGGCTCCCGCGCGGCGCACGCCGAGCACACCGTGGCGATCACGCCCGACGGCCCCCTGGTGCTCACCGCCCGCTCCCGCTGAGCGGGCGGGCGCCTGGCGCCCGGACCCGCGATCGTCGCCCGGCGGTCGCCGGTCGTTCACCCGGTCGTCGCGCCGCGGCCAGCGGCGGCCCGCACTCTTCGGTCACCCCAGTGACCGAAGGAGCCCCGATGCTGCCTGTGCCCGTCCGGCGCGGCCTCGCCCTGACCACCTGCACCGCGCTCGTGGCGGGCCTCGCGGGCCTCGCCGCGTCGGCCGCCGTCGCCGCCCCGGCCCCGGCCGCCCCCGTGCGCGCGGCCGCCGCCGGGTGGACGACGCCCGCGGCGGAGGACACCTTCCACCGGCTCTCGACGTACCCGGTCTACCTGAACCGCCCCGCCGGCACGGACGCCGCGGACGAGACGGTCGCGGAGATCTCGGCGGTGTCGGACGACGGCCGGACGTTCGTGCACACCGACGCCGCCGCGCGCCGGATCGGGTTCGTCGACATCACCGACCCTGCCGCGCCGCAGGGCCTCGGCACGCTCGACCTGGCCGCGCTCGGCCTGCCCGGCCACGCCTCGCCCACGTCGGTCGCCGTCGTCGGGGACCGGGTGCTGGTGGTCGTGGACACCTCCACCGACTTCGTCACCCCGAGCGGGGTGCTGGTCGTCGTGGACCTGACGACGCACGCCGCGCTGCGCACCCTCCCGCTGGACGGGCAGCCCGACTCCATCGTGCTGACGCCGGACCGCCGGACCGCGGCCATCGCGATCGAGAACCAGCGCGACGAGGAGGTGACCCCCCCGGGCGCCGAGGAGGGCGACCTGCCGCAGCTGCCGGCCGGCTTCGTGCAGCTCGTCGACCTGTCGGCCGCCGACGTCGCCGCGTGGACCACGCACCGGGTGGACCTGGTGGACCCGGTGACCGGGGATCCGCTGCCGGTGATCGCCGCCGCGGGCCTGGACACCCCCGAGGACCCGGAGCCCGAGTACGTCGCGGTGAACCCGGGGGGCACCACGGTCGCGGTGACCCTGCAGGAGAACAACGGCGTCGTGCTGGTCGACCTCGCCACCCGCGCGGTGACCGGGGCGTTCAGCACCGGTTCCGTCGCGGTGGCCGGCATCGACGTCGAGGACGACGGCCGGATCGACCAGTCCGGCGCGATCCCGGCGACCCCGCGGGAGCCCGACGCGATCGGCTGGCTGGACGACACGCACGTCGCCACCGCCAACGAGGGCGACTGGAAGGGCGGCACCCGCGGCTGGTCCGTCTTCGACGTCACCACCGGCGCCGTGGTCTGGGACGCGGGCAACGAGCTCGAGCGCCTCGCCGTGCGCACGGGCCTGCACTCCGAGAGCCGCGCGGACAACAAGGGCGTCGAGATGGAGGGCCTCGCGGTCGCGACCCTCGGCGGCACCCCGTACGCGTTCGTCGGCTCCGAGCGGTCGAACTTCGTGGCCGTGTACGACGTGACCGACCCCGCCGCGCCGGCGTTCGTCCAGGTGCTGGCGACGACCAACGGGCCCGAGGGGCTGCTGCCGGTGCCGGGACGCGACCTGCTGGTCGTCTCCTCCGAGACCGACGACGCCGACGCCCGGGTGCGGTCCGCCGTCACGGTGTTCGGCCGGGGCGCCGCCTGGGCCGCGGACGCCGGCACGCCGCAGTTCCCGACGGTGGTGTCCGCGGACGACGCGGCCGGCGACCCGATCGGCTGGGGCGCGCTCGGCGCGCTGGCCCCGGACGTCACCGACCCGACGCACCTGTGGACGGTCACCGACGCCGCGTACACCGAGACGCGGCTGCTCTCGCTCGACGTGTCGGCCTCCCCGGCCGTGGTCGACGGCGAGATCACGGTCACGGACGGCGGCGCGCCGGTCGCGCTCGACGCCGAGGGCCTGGCGGCCCGCGCGGACGGCGGCTTCTGGCTGGGCGTCGAGGGCGCGACCGGCCCGGAGAACCGCCTGGTCCGCGTCGACGCGGCCGGTGCCGTGCAGGAGACGGTCCCGCTGCCGGCGGACGTCACCGCCGGGCTGACCAAGTGGGGCGTCGAGGGCGTCACCACCACGGTCGACGCGGCCGGCGAGCACGTGTTCGTCGCCCTGCAGCGGGGCCTGACCACCGACCCGGGGGGCCTCGGCGGTACGGCCCGCATCGGCCGGTACGACGTCACCGGCGGCACCTGGACCTGGTTCGCCTACCCGCTGACCGCCACGACGGCCGCCGGCGACTGGATGGGGCTGTCCGAGGTCGTCGCCGTGGACGGCGACTCGCTCGCCGTGATCGAGCGCGACAAGCTCAACGGCCCGGACGCGGCGGTCAAGGCGGTGTACCAGGTGGACCTGCCGGCGGCGACGCCGGGCCAGGCCGCCGTGGTGCCGCTGACCAAGACCCTCGCGGTGGACGTGCTGCCGGCGCTGCGGGCCACGCACGGCTGGACGCAGGAGAAGCTCGAGGGCCTGACGATCGGCGGCGACGGCCAGGTGTACGCCGTCACCGACAACGACGGCCTGGACGACGCCACCGGCGAGACGGTGCTGCTCGACCTGGGCGCGGCGGACGACCTGTTCACGACCGGCAGCACGCCCGGCGGCCCGACGGACCCGACCGACCCCGGCACGCCCGGCCAGCCTGGCCAGCCGGGTCAGCCCGGCGCGCCCGCCGAGCCGGGCACCCCGGCCCCCGGGGCCGGCGCGACGCCGCCGAGCACGCCGGTGCACACCGTCACGGCCGCGGACCTGGTCCCCGGCAACCGGGGCACGATCACGGTCACCGGCCGCCTCGTCCCGGGCGGGCGGATCACCGTCGCCGCCGACGGGTTCACCCCCGGCGAGTGGGTGCTGGTCCGGCTGTTCTCCGCGCCGGCCGACCTGGGCTACCTGCGCGCCGCCGCCGACGGCTCGGTGTCCGGCACGGTCACGCTGCCGGCGTCGCTGGACGCGGGGACGCACCGGCTGGCGCTGGTCGGCCAGGTCAGCGGCCGGGTGGTCTGGCGCAGCGTCGTCGTCCGCGCGGCCGGCGACCCGGCGCTCGCGGTCACCGGCGCGTCCGGCGCCGGCGCGCTGGCCGGGCTGGCCGGGGCGCTGGTCCTGGCGGGCGCGGGCGGCGTGCTGCTCGCCCGGCGCCGCACCGGCGGCGCCACCCCCGCGGGAGCCACCGCGGGGCACTGATCCGGTGGGGACGGCGCGCGCTCGGGGGAGGTCGCGCGTCGTCCCCACCTCCTGCGCTCAGGCGCGCAGGTGCGCCCACTCCCGCGGGTTGAGCGACAGCCACTCCTGCAGCGACTGGGCCGGCCGCCCGGACAGCCGGCGCACGGTGGGCGCGGTGCGCTCCAGCTCGCCGGTCGCGATCGCGGCGTAGGACGACACCCAGCCCTCGACCTCCCACGGTTCCGCGCCGAACCGCTCGCGGGACGCGTACGCCTCGTCGAGGGTCTCCGGCACGTAGGTGATCTCCCGGCCGGTCGCCGTGCTCAGCACCTGCGCCGCCTCGGTCAGCGTGTAGGCGGTGGGGCCCGTCACGTCGTACGCCTGGCCGTCGTGGGCGTGCGCGCGGGCGTCCAGCAGCACCGAGGTCGCCACGTCGGCCACGTCGTCGTGCGCGACCGCGGCCACCCGGCCGTGGCCGGCCGGGCCGCGGATCACGCCGTCGTCGCCCACGAAGTGCACGACCGCGTCGTGGTAGAGGCAGTCCCGCAGGAACGTGAACCGCAGCCCGGAGGCGCGGATGTGCTCCTCGGTGGCCCAGTGGTCGCGGGCGAAGGTGAACGTGGCGTCGGGCGCCGCACCCATGAACGACAGGTACACCACCCGCTCGACGCCCGCGTCGACCGCGGCGTCCACGGCCGCCCGGTGCTCGGTGACCCGGTCCGCGGACTCGCGCCCGGACACCAGGAACACCGTGCGCGCGCCGGCGAACGCCGCCCGCATCGACGGGACGTCCGTGTAGCCGGGGCTCAGCGCCACCTCGGTCTCCGTGCCCGGCAGGGCCGGCGCCCGGTCGGGGGAGCGGACCACGAGGCGCTGGTGCGCGCCCTCGGCGGCGAGCCGCGCGGCCAGCCGCCGGCCGATCCGGCCCGAGGCCCCGGTCACCACGATCAGGTCGTCGTCCATGCGTCTCCTCCGCGGGCGGGCCGGCTCCGTGCCGGCCCGGGCCGGCTGGCAGCGACGGTAGTCGCCCGGGCCGCGGCGGGCGACGGCCAACCCTCACGTCACGTGAGAGTACAGTTCCTCCCGCTCCCCGCCCCGACCCCGAACGGATCCCGCGTGCCCGCCACCCCGCCCGCCGCCCAGCCGGACGCCGCCGGCGACCCGTCCGCCGTGCACCCGGCCGTGCCGGAGGCCGACGCCGCGCACTCGGTGCGGGCGGCGCTGCGCTCGCCCGCCCGCCTGCGCACGGAGGTGCTCGCCGGCCTGGTGGTCGCCCTCGCGCTGATCCCGGAGGCGATCTCGTTCTCGATCCTCGCGGGCGTGGACCCGCGGGTCGGGCTGTTCTCGTCGTTCGTGATGGCGGTGTCCCTGGCGTTCCTCGGCGGGCGGCCCGCGATGATCTCCGCCGCGACCGGGGCGGTGGCGCTCGTGGTCGCGCCCGTGGTCCGGGACCACGGCCTGGACTACCTGCTGGCCACCGTGATCCTGGGCGGGCTGGTGCAGGTGCTGCTCGGCGTGCTCGGCGTGGCCCGGCTGATGCGGTTCATCCCGCGGTCGGTGATGGTCGGGTTCGTCAACGCGCTCGCCATCCTGATCCTCGTCGCGCAGCTGCCGCACCTGGTGGACGTCCCGTGGGTGGTCTACCCGCTGGTGGCGGCGGGCATCGCGATCATCGTGCTGCTGCCCCGGCTGACCACCGTCGTGCCCGCCCCGCTGGTCGCCATCGTGCTGCTCACCGGCGTCACCCTGGTCGCCGGCCTGGCGGTGCCGCGGGTGCGCGACCAGGGCGAGCTGCCCGACAGCCTGCCCGCGCTGCTGCTGCCGGACGTGCCGCCGACCCTCGAGACGCTGCGGATCATCGCGCCGTACGCCGTCGGCATGGCCCTGG
>JAPSIJ010000492.1 GCA_031178805.1 Cellulomonas sp.
CGCGCCAGGTGCAGGCGCACGGGCGGCCCGGCGACGTGCTGGTGCTGCTGTCGACGTCCGGCACCAGCCCCAACGTGCTCCGCGCCGCCGCGCGCGGCCGGGAGCGCGGGCTCACCGTGTGGGCGGTCACCGGCCCGGGGCCGAACCCGCTGGCCGACCTGGCCGACGACGCGCTCTGCGTGCCGGCGCCCAGCACCGCCGGCGTGCAGGCGGTGCACCTGGTGGCGATCCACGCGCTGTGCGCGGCGTTCGACGCCCGGGTGGCCGGCGCGGCGGACCGGCCCGCCGCGCACGCGACACCCGCCGCGGACGCGGCACCCGCCGCCGCCCCGGCCGTCGTGGCCCCGGCCGCGCCGGCGGTCGTCGTCCGGGGCCGGGCCGACGTCGCCGCGGCGGCCCCGGCGCACGCCGGCGACCGGCGCCGGCCGCGCGTCGTCGTGGTCGGCGACCTGCTGCTCGACCGCGACGTGGACGGCACCACCGACCGGCTCTGCCCGGACGCCCCCGCGCCCGTCCTCGACGTGGCCGCCGTCCGGGAGAGCCCCGGCGGCGCCGGCCTGGCCGCGCTGCTCTGCGTCGCGTCCGGCGCGGACGTGACCTTGGTCGCGCCCGTCGCGGACGACGAGGGCGGCCGGCGCCTGGCCGGGCTGCTCGCCCCGGAGGTGCGCCTGGTCCCCCTGCCGCACGTCGGTGGCACCCGGACCAAGACCCGCGTGCGCAGCGCCGGCACCTCCCTGGTGCGGCTGGACGAGGGCGGCCCGGGCCGGCCCGGCGAGGACCTGGACGCCGGCCTCGCCGCCGCCCGGGAGGCGCTCGCCGGGGCCGACGCGGTGCTGGTGTCCGACTACGGCGCGGGCACCACCCGCGACCCGCGCGTGCGGGCGCTGCTCGCCGAGGTCGCGCGCAGCACCCGCACGGTGTGGGACCCGCACCCGCGCGGCGGCCGGCCGCTGCCGGGCACCACGCTGGTCACGCCGAACGCGGCCGAGGCGCGCGGGGCCCTGGACGCCGCCGCGGGCACGCCGCCGGAGACGCTCGCGGCGCGGCTGCGCGAGGCCTGGGACGTGCGCGGCGCGGTGGTCACGGCCGGCGCCCGCGGCGCCTACCTGTCGACCGGCGGCGACACGGTGTTCGTCCCGGCGCCGCCCGCGCCGCAGGGCGACCCGTGCGGGGCCGGCGACCGGTTCGCCGCGTCCGCCACCGTCGCGCTGGCCCGCGGGGCGGTGTCCTCCGCGGCCGTCGGCGGCGCCGTCGCCGACGCGTCGGCCTGGGTGGCGGCCGGCGGGGCCGAGGGCTACCGGGTCCGCCGGGACGCCCCCGCACCGGCGGACGTCCCCGCCGACGAGCCCGGCGGCGACCCGCTCGCCGCCCTGGCCGCCCGGCTCCGGCTCAGCGGCGGCACGCTCGTCGCCACGGGCGGCTGCTTCGACCTCGTGCACGCCGGGCACGTCGCCACCCTGCAGTCGGCCCGCCGGCTCGGCGACGCGCTGGTCGTGCTGATGAACTCCGACGACTCGGTCCGCCGGCTCAAGGGCCCGGACCGGCCCGTCGTCGGGGCGCCGGACCGCGCCCGGGTGCTGGAGGCCCTGGACTGCGTGGACGCCGTCGTCGTGTTCGACGAGGACGACCCCCGGGCCGTCCTCGACCGCCTCCGGCCCGACGTCTGGGTCAAGGGCGGGGACTACGGCGGCACCCGGCTGCCGGAGGCGGACGTCGTCGAGGGCCACGGCGGCCGCGTCGTGCTGCTGCCGTACCTCGACGGCCGGTCCACCACCTCGATGATCGAGCGCTCGGGCGCCGCCCGCGCGCGCACCACCACCTGAAGGAGCACCCCGTGACCGCACTCCCGCCGCTCACCCCGCGCGACCTCGGCACCGTCTTCGTCACCGGCGGCGCCTCCGGTCTGGGCGCCGCCGTCGTGGACGCCGTCGAGGCCGCGGGCGGCAAGCCCGCCGTGCTCGACCGCGTGGCGCCCCGCGAGGGCGTCCCGTTCGTCGAGGTCGACCTGTCCGACTCCGCCGCCGCGGCCGCCGCCGTGGAGCAGCTCGTGCTCACCGCCGGCGCACCCACCGCGGTCGTCACCGCGGCCGGCACCGACGCGTGCGGCGCGCTGACCGACATCGACCCCGAGACCTGGGAACGCGTCGTCCGGGTCAACCTGTTCGGCACCGTCGCGGTGGTCCGCGCCGCGCTCCCGTACCTCGAGCAGTCCCGCGGCACCGTGGTGACCGTGGGCTCGACGCTGTCGCTGCGCGGCATGAGCGACGCCACCGCCTACAGCGCGTCCAAGTTCGGCGTGCGGGGCTTCTCGCACGCGCTCGCCGCCGAGTACGCGGGCCGCG
>JAPSIJ010000493.1 GCA_031178805.1 Cellulomonas sp.
GAGGCGCGGACGCTGGACGTGTCCCCGCGCCCGGACCCGCTCGCCGGTGCCCGGCGGGACGCCGTGTGGTGGGCGGTCGGCGGCACCGCGCTCGTGCTGCTGGCCGCGCTCGCCACCCGGCTCACCGGCCGCCGTCGCCGCTGAGGCGCCGCGCCGCCGCCGCGCAGTTCCGGGTCAGACGCGGTGCGCCGCCGCCTGCAGCCGCTGCGCCCGCTGGCTCCGCACGCCGTCGACGGTGAGCAGCACCAGGGCGACCCACACCAGCCCGAAGCCCCACCACCGCGCCGGCGGCATCGTCTCCCCGAGCACGAGCACCCCGATCACGAGCTGGAGCACCGGCGCCAGGTACTGCAGCATCCCCACGACGCTCAGCGGCAGCCGCCGGGCCGCCTCGCCGAACAGCAGCAGCGGCAGGGCCGTGGCCACGCCGGTCCCGGCGAGCGCGAGGGCGTGCCAGCCGCCGTTCACCCCGAAGGTGGCGTCGCCGGTGGTCTGCAGCCAGAGCAGGTACGCCGCGGACGCGGGGGCCAGCACCAGCGTCTCCGCCGCCAGCCCCGGCGCCGCGGCGACGGTGCGGCCCACCCGGTTCTTCAGCAGGCCGTACACGCCGAACGACCCCGCGAGGGTCAGTGCGACCCAGGGCAGCCGCCCGTAGCCGACGGTGATGACCGCGACCGCCGCGACGCCCGAGCCCAGCGCCACCCACTGCAGCGGACGCAGGCGCTCGCGGAGCACCAGCACCGCGAGCAGCACGGTGACCAGCGGGTTGATGAAGTAGCCGAGGGAGGCGTCCACGACGTGCCCGCCCAGCGCGGCGAACACGAACGTCAGCCAGTTCACCGCCAGCAGCACGGCGGCGACCGCGATCAGCGTCATCGTCCGGCGCGCGCGCAGCACCGTCGCGAACGCCCGCCAGGTCCGCGTCGCGCTCAGCACCACCGCGCAGAAGATCAGCGACCAGAGCACCCGGTGCGCGACGACCTCCACGGCCCCCGACGGCTTCAGCAGCTCGAAGTACAGCGGCAGCACGCCCCACAGCAGGTACGCGCCGAGACCGGCGAGCAGGCCGCGCGGGTCGAGGGCGGGGACGGCGGGCGGTGCGGTGACCGCGGGGCTGCCCGCGGCCGGGGAGGGAGTGCTCACGGCGCCGACGGTAGCCCTCCCGCCGCCCCCCGGGCGCCGGCCCCGGGGGCTCCGCCGGAGAACGGCAGGACCTGCCCGCACGATGGCGCGGGTTAGGCCGTCCTACACTGGGGCTCCACCTCGTGCGCGCCGCGCCGTGCGCCGGCCCGCGCGTCCTGCCGGACGCCGCCGGAGCCGCGCCGCGCCGGGGACCTCGAACACGGAAGGCACCTGCGTGAGCTCGAACCGCCCTGTCCGCGTGGCCGTCGTCGGCGCCGGACCCGCCGGGATCTACGCCTCGGACATCCTGTCCCGCTCGGGCCTCGACGTCTCGATCGACCTCATCGAGCGGCTGCCCGCCCCGTTCGGCCTGGTCCGGTACGGCGTGGCCCCCGACCACCCGCGGATCAAGCAGATCATCGTGGCGCTGCACAAGGTGCTCGAGCGCGGCGACATCCGGCTGCTCTGCAACGTCGACTACGGCACCGACCTGACGCTCGACGACCTGCGCCGGCACTACGACGCCGTGGTCTTCGCGACCGGCGCGATCAAGGACGCCGAGCTGCCGATCCCCGGCATCGAGCTGGACGGCTCGTACGGCGCCGCGGACTTCGTGTCCTGGTACGACGGCCACCCCGACGTCCCGCGCACCTGGCCGCTGACCGCGCAGCACGTCGCGGTGCTCGGCGCCGGCAACGTCGCGCTGGACGTCGCGCGCATCCTCGCCAAGCACGCGGACGACCTGCTGCCCACCGAGGTGCCGGCCAACGTCTACGACGCCCTCAAGGCCAGCCCGGTCACCGACGTGCACGTCTTCGCGCGCCGCGGCCCGGCCCAGGCGAAGTTCTCCCCGCTGGAGCTGCGCGAGCTCGGCCACGTGCCCGACGTCGACGTGGTCGTGTACCCCGAGGACTTCGACTTCGACGAGGGCTCGATGGCCGCCATCCACTCGTCGAACCAGACCAAGCAGGTCGTCAAGACGCTGACGGACTGGACGCTGAAGGAGCCGGAGGACCTCACGGCGAGCCGCCGGATCCACCTGCACTTCCTGCACAAGCCGGTCGAGGTGCTCGGCGAGGACGGCCGGGTCGTCGGCCTGCGCACCGAGCGGACCGCGCTCGCGGGCGACGGCACCGTGGCCGGCACGGGGCAGCTGCACGACTGGCCCGTCCAGGCCGTCTACCGGGCGGTCGGCTACTTCGGCTCCCCGCTGCCCGG
>JAPSIJ010000060.1 GCA_031178805.1 Cellulomonas sp.
AGCAGGTCGTTCCACACCCACAGGAACTGGAAGATGCCGAACGCCGCGATGGCCGGCACCAGCAGCGGCAGCAGCACCTGGAAGAAGATCTTCACGTGCCCGGCGCCGTCGACGCGCGCCGCCTCGACCAGCGAGGCCGGGATGTCCTTCATGAAGTTGTGCAGCAGGAAGATCGCCAGCGGCAGGCCGAAGATCGCGTGCGACAGCCACACGGTCCAGAACGTGCCGTTCAGGCCGACGTTCACGTAGTCGCGCAGCAGCGGCACCAGCGCCACCTGCAGCGGCACGATCTGCAGCGCGAACACCGCGACGAACAGCATGTTGCGCCCGCGGAAGTCGATCCAGGCGAACGCGTACGCCGCCAGCAGCGCGATGGTGATCGGGATGATCACCGCCGGGATGGTGATGACGAACGAGTTGACGAAGTACGTCGCCAGGTTCGCGCCGGAGCCGAACAGGGCCTGGTCGTAGTTGTCGAGCGTGAACTCGCTCTCGCCGCTGAACAGCCCGCCGAAGACCGTCCACCAGCCGGAGCGGCGGATGTCGAGCTCGGGGCGGAACGACGTGACGAGCAGGCCGACCGACGGCACGGTCCACAGGATCGCGATGACGATGGCGAGGCCGGACGCCCAGGGCGACGAGAGCTTGCCCCTGGTCGCGATCGCGCGCTTCTCCAGGCGGGAGAGCCGGCGCTGGCGTCCCGGGGTGCCGCCGGCGTCGGCGGTCTCCTCGACCGCCTGCGGGAGGGCGCCCGTGGGAGGGAGCGGGGTGGTCGTCATCGGATCTCCTCCGACTTGCGCAGCTGCCGCACGTTGTAGACGACGATCGGCACCACGAGGATGAACAGGATCACGGCGAGCGCGGCGCTGAGCCCCTGGTTGTTCTGCCGGAACGCCTGCGTGTAGAACTCGTTCGCGATCACCTGGGTGTCGAACTGCCCGCCGGTCATGGTGCGGACGATGTCGAACACCTTGAGCGTGCCGATCGCGATCGTGGTGAGGACGACGACCAGCGCCGGGCGGATCGACGGCACCGTGATGAACCGGAACATCTTCGTCCCGTGCAGGCCGTCGAGCCGCGCCGCCTCGACGATGTCGTCCGGGATCGCCTTGATCGCCGCCGACAGCACCGTCATGGCGAAACCGGTCTGGATCCAGACCATCACCACGATGAGGAACAGCGTGTTCACCGGGGCGTTGATGAGGAACTGCTGCGGCTCCAGGCCGACCCAGACCAGCAGCTGGTTGAGCAGGCCGGTCTGCCGCACGCCCGGCTGGTCCGGCTTGAACTCGTAGACGAACTTCCAGATGATCGACGCGCCGACCATCGAGATCGCCATCGGGATGAAGACCAGCGCCTTCGCCAGCCGCTCGAACCGGGTGCGGTCCACCAGCACCGCGTAGACCAGGCCGATCAGCGTCGACCCGATCGGGACGAGGATGACCCAGATCGCCGTGTTGGTGAGGACGTTCTGGAACTGCCCCTCGGTCAGCGCCCGCTGGTAGTTGTCCAGCCCGACGAACTCGTCGCCGCGGCGGTCGAAGAACGAGTTCCAGATGGTGATGAGCGCGGGCCGCACCAGGCCCCACGCCAGCAGGAGCAGGGCGGGCCCGGCGAACGCCGCGGCCACCACCCAGCGGGGGATCTTCTTCGGTCGGTCGACCAGGAAGAGGATCGCCCCCATCACGACCACGAACAGCGCGATCGCGACGAACATGAGGGCGAACTTCTCGCCCGTCGTGCTCGCATTCGTCAACCAGTCCATGTGCCCCTCCGAGCCAGGTCGGCCCGCCCGGCGGCCGGGGTCGTCCCCCGGGCCGCCGGGCGGGCCGCGCCGATCAGTGCCAGACCGTCCGGTCGCGCGTCAGGAGGACGCGGGCCAGGACTGCTCGATCTGGTCGGTGACCTCCTCCGTGGAGGACCCGGTCAGCCAGTTGACGATGCCGGTCCAGAACGTGCCGGCACCCACCTCGCCCGGCATCAGGTCGGAGCCGTCGAACCGGATCACGGCGCTCTCGTCGGCGAGGATCTCCGCCGACTGCTGGTCGAACTCGGTCGCCAGGTTCTCCGGGTCGAGCCCGGTGTTGGCGCTCACCCAGCCGCCCATCGGCGTGGTCTGGGCCTTGGTGTTCGCCCAGTCGGCGCTGGCCAGGTAGGTCTGGAAGGCCTGCACCTCGGGGCGGTCGTCGAACGCGGCCACGAACTCGCCGCCGACCAGGACCGGCTTGGTCTCCGTGTCCACGTTCGGCAGGTAGAAGGCGTAGACGTCGCCGTCGGGCGCGACCTCGGTGCCCTCCGGCCACTGCGTGGCGTAGAAGTTCGCCGCGCGGTGCATCCAGCAGGTGCCGTCCAGGATCGGGTACCCGGCGTCGGTCCAGGTCGTCGTGGCGATGGAGTCCACGCCGCCCAGGCCCGCGTTCACGTACTCGTCGTTCTTGAGGATCTCGCCCGCGGTGTCCCAGGCCTCGACGATCTGCGGGTCGTTGAACGGGATCTCGTGGTTGACCCACTGGTCGTAGACCTCGGGGCCGGCGGTGCGGAGGACCACGTCCTCGATGAAGTCCGTGCCCGGCCAGCCGGTGGCGTCACCGGACTCGACGCCCGCGCACCACGGCATGGCGCCGTCGTCGACGATCTGGTCGGACAGGGCGATCAGGTCGTCCCAGGTCTCCGGGACCTCGTAGCCGGCGTCCTCGAACATGCTCGGCGAGTACCAGACGTACGACTTGGCGTTGGAGCCCAGCGGCGCCGCGTAGAAGGTGCCGTCGACCGTGCCGTACTCCTTCCACGCCTCGTTGAAGTACTCGTCGACGTTGGCCGCGGTGGCGTCCGGCGCCGGCACGATCGCGTCCGGGAAGTCCCCGACGATCGTGCGCAGCAGGCCCGGCTGCGGCAGGTAGGCGATGTCGGGGGCGTTGCCCGCCTGGATGCGGACGAGCAGCTGGGCCTCGAACTCGCGGGAGCCCTCGTACTCGACCGTGACGCCGGTGCACTCCTCGAACGGGTCGTAGGACGCCTCCTGCGTCTCCTGCTCGGGCTCGACGATCGACGTGTACACCGACACCGTCGTGCCCTCGAGGTCACCGAACTCCTCGTAGGGCGCGCAGTCGATCTCGAGCGCGGCCGGGTCCTCCCCGCCACCGCCCCCGTCCGTGCCGCCACCGCCGGAGTCCCCGCCGGAGCAAGCCGTGAGCGCGAGCGCCAGCCCGAGCCCGCCGGCGATCGCGGCACCCGTGCCGCGACGACGAATCCTGGTCATGCGTTGCCTCCACCTCGTCGTGGTGCTCATCCCGAGGCGGGAACGCCTCGGTGCGTGGGGACTATGCAAGCGTTTACATAGCCCGGGCACAACCACTTGCGGCTACGCGCTGGTCACGATTCGGTCACAGGGTGGTGCCGTGGACCCCCGGTCGACCAGCACCGTCGGGAACACCACGTCCGCCGGGACGGGCGCGCCGGTGATCATCTCGAGCAGCATCGAGGCCGCCGTGACCCCCTGGTCGTGCGCGTTCTGGGCCATCGTCGTCAGCCCGAGGTGCTCGCCCATCTCGTGGCCGTCGACGCCCACCACCGACACGTCGCCGGGCACGCGCAGCCCCCGGTCGCGCAGCGCGAGGACCGCGCCCATCGCCATCTCGTCCGACGCCGCGAACACCGCCGTGGTGTCCGGCCGCCGGTCCAGCAGGGCGTGCGTGGACGCGCGCCCGCCCGCCACGTCGAAGTGCCCGTGCACCTCCAGCCCCGCGGACGGCAGCCCGCGCGCGGCGAGCTCCGCCCGCCAGCCCTGCGCCCGGCGCACCGCCGGCGACCAGGGCAGCACGTCGTCCGGCTCACCGCTGACGTGCGCGATCACCCGGTGCCCGAGGTCCGCGAGGTGCGCCACCGCCCGGCGGGCGGTCGCGACGTCGTCCACGCCGACGCCGACCTGGCCGGGCGCCCCGGCGCCGACGAACACCAGCGGCTGGCCCAGGCCCTCCAGCGTCTCGACCTCGTCGGCCTCCAGCGGCAGGCCGACCACGAGGACCCCGTCCACCCGGCGGCGCAGCACGTCGGGGTCCACGCGGCGCCGCCGGCGCTCCCGCGTGACGTCGAACGTGTAGAGCAGCGCGTCGAAGTCCTCGACCCGCAGCGCCCGCTCGGCGCCCTCGATGACGTTGGCGAAGAACCAGTGCGCCACCCACGGCGTGATCAGCCCGATGGTGCGGGTGCGGCCCGAGGCCAGCGACGCCGCGGAGGGCGACGGCACGTAGCCGAGCTCGTCGGCGGCGCGCCGGACGCGCTCCCGGGTGGCCGCCGTGACGTTCGGCAGCCCGCGGAGCGCGCGCGAGACGGTCGCGGTGGACACCCCGGCCGCCCGGGCCACGTCCACGATGCCGTGAGCCATGGCGGGGATTGTGCTCTGCCCGGGCGGGCCGGGTCCACCCTCCCGGGTGACCCCGCGGGTGTGGGAGCGCTACCGCTTTCCCGCTGGTGGCACGGGCGCCGCGCCGGGGCGCCGCCGGGGCCGCCGGCTCAGAGCCCGGAGCGGCCGATGCTGCGGAGCACCGCGACCGCGCCGTCGTCGGCGATCGTGCCGCAGACCTCGTCGGCGGCGGCGCGGACGTGCTCGGGGGCGTGGCCCATCGCCACGCCGCGGGCCGCCCACCGGAGCATCTCCACGTCGTTGCCGCCGTCGCCGAGCGCGACGGTCGCGAACGGCTCCACGCCGAGCTCCCGGCGCAGCTCCTCCAGGGCGCTGGCCTTCGACACGCCGCCCGGGGTCAGGTCCAGCCAGGCGCTCCAGCCGACCGCGTACGAGACCTGGTGCAGGCCGACCCGCTCGACCAGCGCGCGGAACTCCTCCGGCGTGCTGCCGGGGTCCCGGACGACCACGCGGGTGGCGGGCTGCGCCACGAGCTCGTCGAACGGCATGACCCGCTGGTCGCCGGTGAGCTCGGCGTCCGGGAACGGCCGGGAGACGCGGAACCCGCGGCCGAGGTCCTCGACGGCGAACAGCGCGTCCGGCAGCTCGAGCTGCAGCACGCGCAGCGCCGGCTCGGGGTCGAACGTGATGGTCTCGGTGACCTCGTAGCCCTCGGGGCGCGCGGGGTCGAGCCGCGCGGTCACGGCGCCGTTCGAGCACACCACCCAGCCGGTCGTCAGCCCCAGGTCGAGGGCCACCGGCACGGCGCTGCGCACCCCGCGGCCGGTCGCCAGCACCACGTGCGCGCCCGCGTCGCGCAGCGCCCCGACCGCGTCCCGCACCGCGGCCGACAGCACGCCGTCGTAGGTCATCAGCGTGCCGTCGACGTCGAGCGCGACGAGCGTGCCGGCCGCGGCGCGGGGGTGGGTCATCGCGCTGCGCCTCCCGCGGGCTCCAGGACCTCGAGGCCGCCGAGGTACGGGCGCAGGCCCTCCGGGACCCGGACCGAGCCGTCGGCCTGCTGGTGGTTCTCCAGGATCGCGACGAGCCACCGGGTGGTCGCGAGGGTGCCGTTCAGCGTCGCGACGGGGCGGACCTCGCCGTCCGCGGTGCGCTCGCGCACCCCGAGGCGGCGGGCCTGGAACGTCGTGCAGTTGGACGTCGAGGTGAGCTCGAGGTAGCGCTGCTGGCTGGGCAGCCAGGCCTCGCAGTCGAACTTCCGCGCGGCGCTGGAGCCGAGGTCGCCGGCGGCCGTGTCGATGACCCGGTACGGCAGGTCGACGAGGGCGAGCATCTCCTCCTCCCAGCCGAGGATGCGGCGGTGCTCGGCCGCGGCGTCCTCGACGGTCGTGTAGGAGAACGCCTCCACCTTGTGGAACTGGTGCACCCGGATGATGCCGCGGGTGTCCTTGCCGTACGAGCCGGCCTCCCGGCGGTAGCAGGCCGACCAGCCGGCGTACCGCTTCGGGCCCGCCGACAGGTCGAGGATCTCGCCGGAGTGGTAGCCGGCGAGCGCGACCTCGCTGGTGCCGACCAGGTAGAGGTCGTCGGCCTCGAGCCGGTAGATCTCGTCCGCGTGCGCGCCGAGGAACCCGGTGCCGGCCATCACCTCGGGCTTGACCAGCGTCGGGGTGATCACCGGCGTGAACCCGGCGGCCAGCGCGCGGTCGACGGCCGCGTTCAGCAGCGCGAGCTCGAGGCGGGCGCCGATGCCGGTCAGGTAGTAGAACCGCGCGCCGGACACCTTGGCGCCGCGCTCGGTGTCGATCGCCCGCAGGCCCTCGCCCAGCTCCAGGTGGTCCCGGACGGCGAAGTCCGCGCCGTACTCGGCGGCGAAGTCGCGCGGCGTGCCCTCGTGCCGGAGCACGACGTAGTCGTCCTCGCCGCCGGCCGGCACGCCCTCCTCGACGACGTTGCCGATCCGGCGGGCGAGCTCGGTCGCGAGCTGCTCGGCGGCGTCGGCGTCCGCCTGGAGCGCCTTGACCCGCTCGGCGAGCGTCTTCGCGTGCGCCAGCAACGCCTGCTTGGCGTCGCCCTGCGCGGACGCGACCTGCTTGCCGAGGGACTTCTGCTCCGCCCGCAGCGTCTCGAAGTCCGTCAGGGCGGAACGGCGGCGGGCGTCGGCGTCCAGCACCTGGTCCACGAGGCCCGGGTCGTCCCCGCGGGCCACCTGGCTGGCGCGGACGACGTCGGGGTCCTGCCGGAGCAGCTTCAGATCGATCACGTGGCGAGCCTACCGACCGGCGGGCGTCACGCCGTGAACGCGTGCGTGCCCCCGACCACCTCGTGCACCCGCCCGTCGGGCAGCACCACGTCCGCCGGCACGCCGTCCGGCAGCGTGACGTCGAGCGCGAAGCCGTCGGCGTCCTGCCGCCAGGCCACCTCGATCCGCCCCGCGCGCGAGTCGTACGCCGCCCGGACGTGGTCGATCCCGGGGCCGGGGACGGGCTGGACCCGGACGCGGCGGTACCCCGGCTCGGCGGGGCGGATGCCGGCCACCACCTGGTAGATCCAGTCGGCGACGGCGCCGAGCGCGTAGTGGTTGAACGACGTCATCTCGCCGGGGTTGACCGACCCGTCGGGCAGCATCGAGTCCCACCGCTCCCACACCGTGGTGGCGCCCATGGTCACCGGGTACAGCCAGGACGGGCACTCGCGCTCCAGCAGCAGCCGGTACGCCTCGGCGACGTGGCCGGTCTCGGACAGCGCCCAGGTGATGAACGGCGTGCCCGCGAACCCGGTGGTGACGCGGTAGCCGCTGTCCCGGACGATCTCCGCCAGCCGGTCGGCGGCGACGGCGCGGTCGGCGTCGTCCAGCAGCCCGAAGGCGATCGCCAGGGCGTACACCGTGGCGCAGTCGGAGCGGATCCGGCCGCCGTCGACGTAGTGCTCGCCGAAGGCCGCCCGGGTGCGGTCCGCGAGCGCCGACCACCGCGCCGCGTCGTCGGCCCGGCCGAGCACCCCGGCGGCCTCCGCGGCGAACGAGGCGCTGCGGTGCAGGCAGGCGGTCGCGACGACGCCCTGGTCGGCCTTGGCGTTCCACGGCTCGTGCGGCGAGGCGTCGGGGTCGAGCCAGTCGCCGAACTGGAAGCCCTGGTCCCACAGCCCGGTCGGGGAGAGCTCGGCCTCGACGGACTCCAGGTGCAGCACCATCCCGGGGTAGTGCGCCGCGAGCCGGTCGGCGTCGCCGTACGCGCGCCACAGGGCCTCGGGCACCCACACGGCGGCGTCGCCCCACACCGCGGTGGCGTTGGTGCCGAACTCCCCCTCGGCCGCCGACAGGTCGCCGTGCTTGAGCACGTCGGGCACGACGTGCGGCACGGTGCCGTGCGGCGAGTGCCGCACCTCCTCGGCGACGTCGAGCAGCCACTTGTGCAGGAAGTCCGCGGTGTCGAACTGGAACGAGGCCGAGGCCGCGTACGCGGCGATGTCGCCGGTCCAGCCGAGGCGCTCGTCGCGCTGCGGGCAGTCGGTGGGGACGTCCAGGAAGTTGCCCTTCTGGCCCCAGACCGAGTTGTGCACGAGCTGGTCGACCAGCGGCTCGGAGCAGGTGAACGCGCTGGTGCGGCGCATCGCCGAGTGCACCACCACGGCCTCCAGGGCCTGCGGGTCCAGCTCGCCCGGCCACCCGGTGACCTCGGCGTACCGGAAGCCGTGGAACGTCAGCGTCGGCTCGAAGACGTCCGGGCCGCCGGACAGCACGAACGTGTCGGTCTGCGCGGCCGACCGCAGCGGGCGGGTGCCGAGCTCGCCGTCCTCCAGCACCTCGGCGTGCCGGACGACCACCTCCGTGCCCGCCGGGCCCTGCACGGTGACCCGCAGCCAGCCGACGAGGTTCTGCCCGAAGTCGACGAGCGTCCGGCCGGACGGCGACGTCCAGATCTCCTGCGGCCGGAGCACCTCGTGCCGGACGACCGGCGGGCCGACCTGGGCGACGAGCGTGCCGCGGTCGAGGTCGGTCTCCCGGACCGGCAGCGCCGGGCCCCCGTCGGCGAGCCGGGCGTCGATCCGCTGGCCGCCGTACAGGCTGTTCGCGGTGGTCGCGGACGCCCGGGCGGTCCAGGCCGCCGAGGTGGGGACCGTCTGCGTGCTGCCGTCGGCCCAGGTCACCTCCAGCACCGCGAGCAGCGCGAGCTCGGTGCCGTAGTTCGCGTGCGCCCCCGCGAAGCCGAGGTCGCCCCGGTACCAGCCGTTGCCGAGCAGCGCCTCGACCGTGACCTCCTCCGGGCCGCCCGCCACGAGGTCGGTGACGTCCGTGCCCTGCACCTGCAGCCGCCACTCGTAGGAGGTCCAGCCGGGGCTGAGCACGGCGTCGTCCACCGGGCGGCCGTTGACCCGCGCCTCGTAGACGCCGTGGGCGGTCGCCACCAGGCGCGCCGACCGGACGTCGGCCGGGTCGTGGTCCAGCGGCACGGTCGTGGCGAGCAGGACCGCCGTCCCGCGGTCGGCGTCGGCGGTGATCGGCCGGGCGGCGTCGAGCGCGGCCACGAGCGGGTCGGACGAGGTGGTGGTGCTGAGGTCGCGAGGCACGGGTTCTCCTTCGAACGGTGCGGTGGCCGGCGGCGACGCGCCCCGCGAGGGGCGGCGGCACGGCCACGCTACCCGCTGCTGAATCGGTTCACAACGGTGGGGCGCGGTTATGCTGCGACCGGGTCCGACGCGCACGGGCGAGAGCCGCCCGGCGGCGGCGCCGGCCCCGCGTCAGGAGCGCCCGTGCCGAGGACCACCACCCCGCGCCGCAGCTCGATCGGGGACGTGGCACGGCTCGCGGGCGTGTCCGTCGGCACGGTGTCCAACGTGTTGAATCGACCCGACCGCGTCGCGGAGGCCACCCGGGACCGGGTGCTGGACGCGATCGCCCGGCTGTCGTTCGTGCCGAACGCCTCGGCCCGGCAGCTGCGCGCGGGGACGCTCACCACGGTGGGCGCGATCGTGCTGGACATCCGCAACCCGTTCTTCACCGAGGCGGCCCGCGGCGTGGAGGACCGGCTCGCGCTGGCCGACCACACGCTGATGCTGGCGAGCTCGGACGACGACCCGGAGCGGGAGGCGCGCTACCTGCGGCTGTTCGAGGAGCACGGCGTCTCCGGCCTGCTCGTCGTCCCCACCGGCGACGACCTCGGCCCGCTGCTGCAGCTCGCGGCGCGCGGGGTGCACACCGTGCTGCTCGACATGCCGTCCCCGACCGACGCCCTGTCCTCCGTGGCGGTGGACGACGTGGCGGGCGGCCGGATGGCCGGCGAGCACCTGCTCGGCCTGGGCCACCGGCGGATCACGATGCTGAACGGGCCGCACACCATCCGGCAGTGCCGGGACCGGCTCGCGGGCCTGCAGCGTGCGGTCGAGCGGCACGGGCTGGACCCGGACGAGGTGGTGCGGGAGGTGCGGATCCCGACGCTGGACGCCGGGGGCGCGGCGGCCGCGTTCGCGCCGCTGCTGGCGGAGGACCCGGCTCCCCGGGCGGTGTTCTGCGTCAACGACCTCGCGGCGATCGGGGTGCAGCGCGAGATCCGCCGGCGCCGCCCGGAGCTGCTGGGCCGCACCGCGATCGTCGGCTACGACGACATCGAGATCGCCGCGGAGCTGGCCACGCCGCTCACCTCGGTGCGGCAGCCGGCGCACGACGTCGGCTACCGGGCCGCCGACCTGCTGCTGTCCCGGGACGCCGACGGGAACCCCGCGCGCGGCCACGTGGTGTTCCAGCCGGAGCTGGTCGTGCGGTCGAGCAGCGTGCCGGCCTGACGGGC
>JAPSIJ010000494.1 GCA_031178805.1 Cellulomonas sp.
CCGGCGCCGGCGCGCCCGCGGCGCCGGTCGCGCCGGTGCCCGGCCGCCCGTCCGACCCGTCGGCGACGTACCCGGTGCCGCAGCCCGGCGCCCCCGCGCAGCCCGGCACCCCGCCCGAGCCGCCCCGGTACGGCCAGTACGCGCCGCAGCCCGGCGGGCCCGGCCGGCCGGAGCAGCCGCGGTACGGGCAGTACGCCCCGCAGCCGCCGGCCGGCCAGCCGCCGACCACCCCGCCCGCCGACCAGCCGCCGGCCGACCGGCAGGACTGACCCGCCGGGCGGCCGGGCCGGGCCGGCCGGTCCCGGCTCAGCGGCCGAGCAGCCCCGCCATCCACGCCTCGACGTCCCCGGGACGCCGGGGGAGCGCCGCCGACAGGTTCTCGTTGCCGTCGGCGGTGACGAGCACGTCGTCCTCGATCCGGACGCCGATGCCGCGCAGCTCCTCCGGCACCCGCAGGTCGTCGACCTGGAAGTACAGCCCGGGCTCGATGGTGAACACCATGCCGGGCTCGATCACCGCGTCCAGGTACATCTCCCGCCGGGCCTGCGCGCAGTCGTGCACGTCCAGGCCGAGGTGGTGGCTGGTGCCGTGCACCATCCACCGGCGGTGCTGCTGGCCCTCGGGGCTCAGCGACTCGGCGGCGGGGACGGGCAGCATGCCCCACTCGTCGAGCCGGGCGGCGATGACCTCCATCGCGGCGGCGTGCACGTCGCGGAACCGGCGGCCCGGCACCGCCGCGGCGAACGCGGCGTCGGCGGCGTCCAGCACGGCCTGGTAGACCCGGCGCTGGGCGTCGGTGAACGTGCCGTCGACCGGCAGGGTGCGGGTGACGTCGGCGGTGTAGAGCGAGTCCACCTCGACGCCCGCGTCGATCAGCACGAGCTCGCCCTCGCGGACCTGGCCGTCGTTGTCCGTCCAGTGCAGCGTGGTGGCGTGCGACCCGGCGGCGGCGATCGTCTCGTAGCCGACGGCGTTGCCCTCGACCCGGGCCTGGGACAGGAACGTGCCCTCGATGACGCGCTCGCCGCGCCGGTGCGCCACGGCCTCGGGCAGCCGGCGCACCACCTGCTCGAAGCCCTCGGCGGTCGCGGCCACGGCCTTGCGCAGCTCGGCGACCTCGAGCTCGTCCTTGATTAGGCGCAGCTCGGACAGCGCCTCGACCAGCGCGGCGTCCCGCTCGCGGGCGTCCTCGGCCGCGCGGATCTCCTCGACGACCGCCTCGACCGCGGGGTCGACGTCGGGGACGACCAGCACCCGCACGCCGTCCGCGCCGGCGTCCTTGGCGATCGCGTCGCGCAGGTCGTCCGAGTGCGCGGTGGTGATGCCGGTGACCGTCGCCATGTCCTCCAGCGTCGGGCGGGGGCCCACCCAGAACTCGCCGTACCGGGCGTCGGAGAAGAACTCCTCGGTGTCCCGGCCGGCCAGCGGGCGCAGGTAGAGCACCGCGCGGTGCGTCGACCGGCCGCCGTCGGGCAGCTCGTCGCCCTCGCCGTCGGCGGCGGGGTGCAGCACCAGGACGGCGTCGGGCTCCTGCTCGGCGCCGAGCCCGGTCAGGTGCGCGAACGCCGAGTGCGGGCGGAACCGGTAGTCGGTGTCGTTGCTGCGGACCTTGTAGGCGCCGGCGGGGACGACCAGCCGCTCGCCCGGGAACTGCGCCCCGAGGCGCGCGCGGCGGACGGCGGTGTAGGGCGCGGCCTCGCCCGGCACCGCGGTGCTCGCGGGGCGCTCGGCCCAGCCCGACGTCACCCAGTCCAGGAACGCCGCGGACTGCGGGCGCTGGCTGCGGTTCGACCCGCGGTCGGCGAGGGTCTGCGCCGGGCCGTCCTGCTGCAGGGCGGGCGCGGGGGTCTCGGGGGTGGGGTCGGTCGCCATGGCACCAGTCTGGCACCCGGCGACCGGGCCGGTGAGTAGGCTTCCGCGGTGCGCATCGACCTCCACACCCACTCGTCCGCCTCGGACGGCACCGAACCGCCGGGCGGGGTGGTGGCGTCGGCGGCGGCCGCCGGCCTGGACGTCGTCGCGCTCACGGACCACGACACGACGTCCGGCTGGGCGGCGGCCGCGGACGCCGCGCGCACCCACGGCGTGGCGCTGGTCCGCGGCACCGAGGTGTCCGCGCTGTCGCGGGGCGTCAGCGTGCACCTGCTGTCCTACCTGCAGGACCCGGCGGCGCCCGCGCTGGCCGACCTGGTCGCGCAGACCCGCGAGGCCCGCCTGCACCGCGGCCGCGCCATCGTCGAGCGGCTGTCCCGGGACCTGCCCGTCACCTGGGACGACGTGCTGGCCCAGCAGGCGCCCGGGACCGTCGTCGGCCGGCCGCACATCGCCG
>JAPSIJ010000495.1 GCA_031178805.1 Cellulomonas sp.
CGGGGCGGCTCGGGCGGGGTGCCGGGCTGCGCGGGGGCGCCGGGCTGCGGCACCGGGTACGTCGCCGACGGGTCGGACGGGCGGCCGGGCACCGGCGCGACCGGCGCCGCGGGCGCGCCGGCGCCGGTGCGGACGCCGCCGATCTCGCGCAGCAGCTGCCGGGCGTCGTTCGCCTTCTCCGCCTGGCACAGCACGGCGTACTGCGAGGCGACGATCTGGCTCTGCGAGGTGAAGTCCCGCTTGCCGCCGGTGAAGGCGTAGAAGATCACCGAGAACAGCAGGCCGAACCCGCCGCCGACGAGCACCGAGGTGAACAGGATCCCCGCGCTGTCGCTGGTCAGCAGGAACAGCAGGCCGACGAAGACGCCGAACCACGCGCCCGAGCCGAAGCCGGTGATCGCGACCCGGGCGTAGGTGAGCCGCCCGGTGACGCGCTCCACCATCCGCAGGTCGGTGCCGACGATCGTGACGAGCTGCACCGGGAACTGCTGGTCGGACAGGTGGTCGACCGCGCGCTGCGCCTCGAGGTACGTGCCGTAGGACGCGACGGTCTCGCCCTGGGGCAGGGTGGGTGTCGCCGGGTTGCGGGTGCCGCCGGTGAAGGACATGCCACCATCCTGCCGACCTGCACGGTCCCCCGCCAGGTGTCCGGGCCGGTGCGCAGGGACTTCGTGGCCGGCGTCCAGCGCCTTCCCAGGGTGACGGCGGTCACCCTCCTGCGCTCCTGCGACCGGTGACCCCCGCGTCTACGCTGACCACCGTGAGCGGCACCGCGACCCGGGTCTTCGTCGCGCGCCTCGCCGGCACCTCCGTCTTCGACCCGATCGGTGACCAGGTGGGGCGCGTGCGCGACGTCGTCGTGCTGCTCCGGCCCAAGGGCGCCCCGCGCGCCGTCGGCCTGGTGGTCGAGGTCCCCGGCAAGCGCCGGGTGTTCCTCCCGCTGACCCGCGTGGTCGCGATCGACGCCGGCCAGGTGATCTCCACCGGCCTGGTGAACATGCGCCGGTTCGAGCAGCGCCCGTTCGAGACGCTGGTGGTCGGCGAGCTGTTCGACCGCACCGTGCAGCTCGCCGACGGCTCCGGCTCGGCCGCCGTGGAGGACGTCGCGATCGAGCGGCAGCGCAACGGCGACTGGCTGGTGTCCAAGGTGTTCGTCCGCAAGCACCGCCCCGGCCGCGGCGGGCTGCTGCGCCGGCGCGGCGAGCCGGAGCTGCTCGACATCGACGCCATCGCCGGCCTGGCCCGCACCGCCGCGGACGCGCAGGGCGCCGCGCTGCTGCTCGCGCAGTACGACGAGCTCAAGCCGGCCGACCTCGCCGACGTGCTGCACGACATGGGCACCACCCGCCGGATGGAGGTGGCGACCGCCCTGGACAACGAGCGGCTCGCCGACGTCCTGGAGGAGCTGCCGGAGGACGACCAGGTCGCGATCCTGTCCGGCCTGGAGCGCACCCGCGCCGCCGACGTCCTCGAGGCGATGCAGCCGGACGACGCCGCCGACCTGCTCGGCGAGCTGCCCGTCGACCAGCAGGCCGAGCTGCTGGGCCTGATGGAGCCCGAGGAGGCCCGGGACGTCCGGCGGCTGCTGGCGTACGAGGAGAACACCGCGGGCGGCCTGATGACCACCGAGCCCGTCGTGCTCGGCCCGGAGACGCCGATCGCCGCGGCGCTCGCGCACGTGCGCCGCCGCGAGCTGACCCCCGCGCTGGCGTCCATGGTGTTCGTCGTCCGGCCGCCGGTGGAGACGCCCACCGGGCGGTTCATCGGCGTGGTGCACCTGCAGCGCCTGCTGCGCGAGCCGCCGCACGAGGCCATCGGCACGCTGGTGGACACGGACATCGACCCGGTGACCGCGGACGCCCCGCTGCTGGCCGTCACCCGCCGGATGGCGACCTACGACCTGCTCGCGATCCCGGTCGTCGACGACGAGCGCCGGCTGCTCGGCGCGGTCAGCGTCGACGACGTGCTCGACCACCTGCTGCCCGAGGACTGGCGCGAGACCGACGAGGACGTGCAGCCGGAGCCCGCCGCACCGCGCACCGGCGGGCCCGCCCGGCACGTCGGCGCGGCCGCCCGCCGGGGGGTCCGCCGTGGCTGAGCGGCTCGACACCCCGAAGAGCTCGCGCCGCACCTTCCTCCCCAAGCTGGAGGACGACGCGTTCGGCAAGGTCTCCGAGGGCATCGCCCGGTTCATGGGCACCCCGCGGTTCCTGCTGTGGCTCAGCCTGTTCTGCGCCGCCTGGCTGGTGTGGAACTCGTGGGGCCCGGAGAACCTGCGGTTCGACAAGGCCGCGAACGGGTTCACCGCCCTGACCCTGATGCTGTCGC
>JAPSIJ010000496.1 GCA_031178805.1 Cellulomonas sp.
AGGGCGTCGCCCGTGGCCGTCACGTCGGGGCCGAAGGTCCAGTCGCCCTGGACGGTGAACCGGGTGGCGCCGCGCAGCGACGGGGCACCGGCGGCGAACCGCTGCTCGAACTTGCCGACGGTCTTGTAGACCTTGCTGTCCAGGTCGACGAGCGGCGCGGACTCGACGGCGAGCCGCAGCGTCGAGTCCTCGGCGAGGTCGTAGGCGTCCGACCGGATGAGCAGCAGGTCGTTGGTCGTCTTCACCGGCAGGAACCGCTCGCGGCCGACGGCGATCGCGGTCGCGCCCTCGAACACCTCGATGGCGGCGCCCATGGCGGTCTCGATCTGGAAGACCTCGGGCGACGAGGGGTCGGTCGGGTCGACGGTCTTCACGTTGCGGATCAGCGGCAGGCCGAGCACCGCGCCGCGGGCCTCGAGCGCCGCGGCGATCTGCTCGAGGTCGAACCACAGGTTGTTGGTGTGGAAGTACGGGTGCCGGTGCTCGTCGGTGAAGTAGTCCATCTCGTCCGCGGGGGTCTGCGCGGTGTCGCGCAGGATGAGGCGGCCGTCGGACTTCCGGACGGCGAGGTGGCCGCCCTTGCGGTCGGCGGCGGTGCGGCGGCAGAGCTCGGCGGCGTACGGGGCGCCGGACGCGGCGAACCAGCCGGCGATGGCCGGGTTCGGCGCCGCGCCGAGGTTGTCGGAGTTGGACACCGACGCGTACCGGAAGCCGGCGTCGAGCAGCTGCTGCAGCACGCCGGAGGCGAGCAGCGCCGTGTAGAGGTCGCCGTGGCCCGGGGGGCACCACTCGAGCGTCGGGTCGGCCGGCCAGGACACGGGCGTGAGGTCGTCCGTGCGGATCTTCGGCTCCTGGTTCTGCAGGAAGTCGAGCGGCAGGCCGTCGACGGCGAGCCCCTCGTGCTTCGCCAGCGCGGCCAGCGAGTCGTCCTGGGTGCGGAAGGAGTTCATCAGGATCAGCGGCAGCCGGACGCCGTGCTCGGCGCGGGCGTGCTGCACCTGCTCGACGATCAGGTCGAGGAACGACTTGCCGTCGCGCACCGGCAGCAGCGACTTCGCCTTGTCCATGCCCATGGACGTGCCGAGGCCGCCGTTGAGCTTGATGACCGCCGTGCGGGAGAACGCCTCGCGCGCGGCCTCGGGGTCGATCTCGACGTCCGCGAGCTGCGGGGGGTCGAGCAGCGGGTCGATGGTGTCCTCGGGGATGAGGCCGGTCGCGCCGGCCTCCAGCTCCCGGTAGTAGTGGGTGAACACGTCGATCGCGGTGGGGGCGACCCCCGCCGCCGCCATCTTGTCCTGGGCCTGCCGCAGTCCGGAGTCGCTCATGGTGCCGATCCTAGGAACACCGGGTGAAGCGGGGCGACCCGTTCGGCGTGTGACGTGCTCAGGGCAGCGCGGCGCGGACCGGGTCGAGCGCGCGCTCCAGCAGGTCGGGGAGCCGGGTGCGGCCGGCGCCCGCGTGCGCCCACGCCTCCACGGCGGCGACGAGCGCGCCCGCCCACGCAGCGCCGGCGACCTGCGCGTGCAGCGGGTCCAGGCCCCGCGCGGTGGCGTAACGGGCGAGGACGGCGCCGAGGTCCGCGGTGCGCCGGGCGGCGGCCAGGCGCAGGTCCTCGCCGAGCCCCATCGCGTCGGCCTGGGTGAACGCCAGCGCGACGTGCTCGGCGGGCAGGTCGGCGGCGAGCTCGTGCAGGGCGCGGGCGACGACCTCGGCGGGGGTGCCGTCCGGGGCGGTGGCGAGGGTCGCCCGCAGCCGGGTCACGCGCTCGTCGAACGCCGCCCACAGCAGGTCCGACTTCGCGGGGAAGTAGTTGAAGAAGCTGCTGCGGCTGACCCCGGCGCGCTGCGTGATGTCCGCGACCGAGGTGGCGGCGTACCCGCGCTCGAGGAACAGCTCGCCGGCGGCCTCCTCGAGCATGGCGCGCGACGAGGCGTGCGGGCGCCCGGATCGGCGGACGGCGGGCTCGGGCACGGCCCTCATGCTAGGCGCCGGCCTGGGACGGGGATCACACCCGCCCGCCCCCGCGGGACCGTCCGCACGGGCCTATTGTTGGACGCCGTGCAACAACCGCCGTGGCGCGAGCCGCGGCGACCCCGACCGTCGAAGGTGGACCCGTGCCCCACGCCCTCCGTCCCGCCCGCGCCCGCCTCGCCGTGGCCGCGGGGCTCGCGCTCACCCTGGCGGCCTGCACCTCCGGCGGGGGCTCCGACGCGGAGGCCACGCCGGTCGACGGCGGCACGCTGGTCTACGCCACGGGCGACGCGGAGCCGACCTGCCTCGACCCGCACGTGGGCGGCAACTACCCGCAGGCCCTGATCAGCACCCAGT
>JAPSIJ010000497.1 GCA_031178805.1 Cellulomonas sp.
GCGGAGCCGTCCTCGGCGCCCTCGTGGAACGTGTCCGGGGACACCCGCATGGCGTCGACCAGCCCGACGCTGGGCAGCACCGGCGCGCCGCAGCCCACCAGGTACACGTCCGGGCCCAGCGTCTCGCGCAGCAGCCGCAGGCCGGAGCGGTACGCCTCGGTGCCGGACGCCGCCGGGTCGTGCCGCTCGCCGGGCACCGCGCCGGCGTACAGGAAGTCCGCCTTGACGTACCGGACCCCGAGCTCGCGCACCCGGGTGGCGGCGTCGACCAGGAAGCCGCGCACGCCCGGGTGGGTCAGGTCCAGCCCGACCAGGTCGTCGCGCCAGTTGTACCCGGCGGGGCCGACCAGCCAGTCCGGGTGCTCCCGGGCCACCGTGCTGCCCGCGCCGACGACGAACGGCGCGAGCCAGACGCCCGCGTCCCGCCCGGAGTCCCGGATCGCGGCGAGCAGGTCGGGCACCGGGCCGAAGCCGGGCCGGGGCGCCAGGCGCTCGCCGGTGCTGCCGACCCAGCCGTCGTCGAGCTGCACGACGTCCACGGGCAGGTCCAGCCGGTCGAGGTCGCGCAGGTTCTCGGCGACGTCCGCCGCGGTGACGTCCTCGAAGTACTGGTACCACGAGCACCACACCCGGGGCGCGGGCCGCGGGCCCGGGTGGCCGCCCCGCGCGGCCCAGGTGCGGGCGACGGCGTCGAACGCCGCGACGGGGCCGGGCGCCTCGGTGACCTCGACCGGCCCGTCGGCGCGCACGGTCACGCGGCCGTCCGCCACGGTCACGTCGAGCGACGGCACCTCGGCCTCCGGGTCGCTCGTCGCGTACGCCCGCAGCGGCGCGCCGTCGCCGGGGTCGACCAGCACCAGGCCCTCGCCGCGCAGCGTGCGCGGCGGGACCGGCCGGCCGGGGCGGCGGCGCATCGCGTCCTCGACGGCGTGCGCCGGCGGGGCCGGCCACGGGTCGCCGGGCGTCCACCACCCGGTGGGGCTCCAGCTCTGCCAGCCCTCGGTGTAGACCCGCGGGCGCTCGGCCGCGAGCTCGTCCACGGGCCTCATGCGGTCACCGCCGCCGGCAGGTCCAGCCCGAGGCCGGTCACCGGGAGGCCCGAGGTGACCGCGTCGAGCGCCGCGGCGCCGAGCCGCACCGACCCGGCCACGTGCGCGACGCCGTTCTCCGGCTCGCGGCCCCCGGTCACGGCGAGCTGCAGCTCGCCCATCGCCCCGGCGAACCCGTCGACGAACCACTGGCCGTCCAGGGCGTAGGACGTCGTCGTGCCGTCGGCCTCCAGGGCCACCCGGTCGGAGCCGAGCAGGATGCTGCCCCGGATCGTGCCCCGGGTGCCGTGCACCCAGAACGGGCAGCCGCCGGACCGGGTGCGGGCGTCGCCCACCACCCGGATCGACGCGCTCGCGCCGCTCGCGGTGCCGAGGTGCACCGAGGCGTGCCAGGGGTTGCGCGCGGCCGCGGGCTGGCCCGGGACGCGGGAGTCGTGGGCGGCGACCGTCTCGACGCGCTCGCCCTCCAGCCAGCACCGGGTGATGTCGAACCAGTGCACCAGGTAGTCGGTGAGCAGCATGTGGTCCAGGTCGTCGAACGGCGTGCCGGCGATCGGCGGCAGCGGCTTGTCGTGCAGGTGCGTGACGCCGACGACCTCGCCGACGGCGCCCGCGCGGACGAGCTGCGTGGTCAGCCGCCACGCCGGCGCCCACCGGGCGTTCTGGTTCACCGCGACCCGCAGCCCCCGGCCCGCCGCCGCCCCGACGACGTCCTCGAGCCGCGCCAGGTCCGCCGGGGTGGTGACCACGGGCTTCTGCGCGAGCACGTGCTTGCCGGCGGCCAGGCAGCGCTCGACCAGCTCGACCCGCCCGGCCGGGCCGGTCGCGATGTCCACGACCTCGACCCGCGGGTCGGCGAGGAACGCGTCCACGTCGTCGTACGCCGTGGCGCCGGCCGGCAGCAGGTCGCCGAGGCCCGCCGCGACGCCGGGCCGGTCGACGGCGGCCACCACGGGCACGTCGTACTGCGCGTAGGCCGGCAGGTGCGCCGTGCGCGCGATCTGGCCGCAGCCGAGCACGCCGACGGCGAGGGGCGTGCCGGGGAACCGGGGCCGGTGGTCCGGGACGCTCACCGCCGGGCCTCCCCCGCCGCGTCGAACCGGAGGACGGCCTGCAGCACCGCCGGGTCGCCCGCGTCCAGCAGCGCGAACGCGTCCGCGACGTCGGCCGCGTCGACCACGTGCGTGACCAGCGCCGCGACGTCGACGGCGCCGCGCACCGCCTGGTCCATGAACACGCGCACCAGCCGGGGCTGGTCCCACCGGGTGGCGAGCTCGAC
>JAPSIJ010000498.1 GCA_031178805.1 Cellulomonas sp.
GCCGTCAGCGACGGCCGGACGAGCCGCCCCGGTTGGTGGCCTTGCGCAGCAGCTCCTTGGCCTTGCGCTGGTTCTCCGGCTTGGACATCTCCCGCTGAGCGATGCGCATCGCCTGCAGCGCGAGCCCGCTCTTCATCGCCTTGCCCAGGAATCCCATGGCTCGCCTCCCTCTCGCAGTGCTCGTGATGGTGCAGCGACGGTATAGCGGGGCGAGCGGGTGCGCGCGCCGGAAGGCCGGTCGGACCGGCCCTCCCTCAGCGCACCCCCTCCGCGGCGAGCGCGTCCGTCAGCAGCGACACCAGCGCGTCGAGCTGCACGTCGGCGGACCCGGTGACGTCCTCCTCCCGCGCCCCGTCGAGCGCGCGGGCGGCGAGCCCGGACTTGCTGTCGATCAGCTCGGCGATCTTCGCGTCGATGGTCTGCGCGGCGATGATCCGCCAGGCGGTGACGGGCTCGGACTGGCCGATCCGGTGGATCCGGTCGATCGCCTGGGTCTGCTCGGCGTCGGTCCAGGACAGCTCGGCGAGCACCATGTTGGACGCGACCTGCAGGTTCAGGCCGACGCCGGCGGCCGTGAGGGAGCAGACGACGACCTGCACCTCGGGGTCCTCGACGAACGCGGTGATGTTCTTCTCGCGGACCTTGGGGGTCTGATCGCCGCGGATCGAGGCGTACCTGATCCCGCGCTCCGCGAACGTCTGCTCGGCGGCGTCCATGACGTCGACGTGCTTGGCGAAGAACACGACCTTGCCGACGTTGCGCGCGAGCTGCGCGGCGTAGTCGGCGGCGGGGCCGGCCTTCGCCTGGCCGATCCGGCGGACCATCGTGAAGACGTTCTCACCCTTGGTCTTGCCGGTCGAGTCCTTGAGCTCGGTGGCGGCGATCCGGCGGGCGAGCTCGAGGTCGATCCCGTCGGGGACGCCCTCGGCCGCGCGCGCCTCGACGGCGAACCGGTAGCGCTCGACGAGCCGCTGGGTGAGCGCGACCTCGGCGGCCCGGATGGAGCGGCCGGCCGCGCCGTCCAGCTCGACGGGCAGGTCCGCGACCCGGCGGGCGGGGATGTCGTCGACCACGTCGATCTTGCGGCGGCGCACGATGCCCATGTCGATGACGGCGGACCGCGCGGCGGCGGCGAAGCCCCGGTCGGCCGGCGTCAGGCCGGTGTCCTCCAGCGCGGTCAGCAGCGCGCCGAGCGGCTTCTCGTCGTCGATCCAGCCGAGGTACTGCCAGATGGCGCGGAAGTCCTCGATGTCGTTGATCAGCGGGGTGCCGGTCAGCGCCATCAGCAGCGGCCGGGTCGTCCGGGACCGAATCCGCTCGGCGATGGACAGCACGTGCTGCGAGCGCTGCGAGCTCTTGTTCTTGATGAAGTGCGCCTCGTCGACCACCATGCCGCGGAACCCGAGGTCGCCGAGCCAGCCCACGTGCCGGTCGAGGATCTCGTAGTTCACGATCACGACGTCCGCGAAGCCGTCGACCCGCTCGCCGTCGCCCTGCACGACGGTGGACCGGCGCTGCGGGGTCCACAGGCCGACCTCGTGCGCCCAGTTCGTCTTCACGACGTTCGGCGCGACGACCAGCAGCGGGTACGCGCCGGCGGCCTCCGCGGCGAGCAGCGCCTGGGCGGTCTTGCCCAGGCCCGGCTCGTCGGCGAGCAGGAACGTGCGGTGGCCGCGCGCGGTCGCGCCGACGAGCTGCGCCTGGTGCGGCATCAGCTCCCGGCCGCGCGGCACGGGGACGCGCACGGCGTCGGGCTCGGGCAGCGGCATGCACGCGGGGGCGCCGGGGCCGGCCTGCTCGAACGACCGGAACAGCGGCTCCAGCAGCTCCCAGCCGGCGAGGCGGCGGGGTCGGGTCGCCTGGCGCTCCAGCGCGCCCTCGAAGTCCGGGGGCAGGAACGGGTTCGCGAGCTGGCGGGAGATCACCGAGCGCGGCACGACCCGCTTCTCGGCGCCGGGGACGGGGGCCGGGGCCTCCTCCGGCTCGGGCTCCTCCGGGGGCTCCATGCCGCCGGCGCGCATCATCGTGGCCTTCAGGGCGCGGGCGGCGTCGGTGACCCGGGCGTCCTCGGCCAGCAGCGCGAGCAGCGAGGTGTCGCGCGCGGCGATCCGGGCGAGCAGCGTCGCCACCCCGTCGAGCCGCTTCATCTCCTGGGACTTCTTCGCCTCGGTCAGCTCGGGGTCGGCCATCACCCGGGCGCGCTCCTCGCGGACCAGCAGCGCGACGACCTGGAACTTGGTGCGGACCGTCGGGCGCGTCGGCGGGCGCCGGACGGCGGTGTCGATCTCGCGGGCGGCGGCGGCGAGGACGGGGATCAGGCCC
>JAPSIJ010000499.1 GCA_031178805.1 Cellulomonas sp.
CCGTCGTTCCGGTCGAGGTAGCCGATCATCCCGAGCAGCCGGAGCAGGCGCTCGCTCGCGCGCTCAGCCACGGGCGGCCTCCCCTCGTCGGTCCAGCGTCGCCGCGTCCCGCAGCAGGGCGAGCACCGCCCGGCGCAGGTCCGGCGGGTCGGCGACCAGCACCGCGTCGCCGTACCCGGCCACCTCCTCCGCCAGCTCCCACGTCGCCCGGTACGAGACCCGCACCAGGTCGCGGTCCGCCACGACCGCGCGCAGCCCCGGCGTCGCGTCCGCCGGCAGCTCCGCGGGCTCGCCCCGCGCCCGCAGCGCCTCCGCCCGCTCCGGGCGCAGCGCCAGCACGGCCGTGCGCTCCTGGCGGGCGTCCCACGACCGCAGCGCGGCCTCGAGCTCCTCCGGCGACGGCGCCGGGAAGGCCCCCTCCGGCGCCACCGCCCGGACCCGGCCCTCGATGCGGCTCAGGCGGAACGAGCGCGACGCGCCCCGGTCCACGTCCCGCCCGACCAGGAACCAGCCGCCCCGGCGCGCGACCAGCCGCCACGGCTCCACCAGGCGCTCGCGCACCTCGCCCGTGCTCGCCGCCCGGTAGGTGAACCGCACCCGCTGCCGCGCCTGCACGGCGTCCAGCAGCGGCCGGAACGCGTCCCCGCCCGCCCGCACCCGCGGCGCCAGCCCGGCGGCGAGGTCCGTCGCGCCGGCGCCCGCGCCGACCGCGCGGAGCTTGGTCAGCGCCCGCGAGGTGTCCGCGCGCAGCGAGCGGTCCTGCCAGAACTCCGCGGCCAGGGAGAGCGCGCCGAGCTCCGCCGGCGTCAGCTCGAGCGGCGGCAGCGCGTAGGCGTCCTGGTCGATCCGGTAGCCCACGTCGTCGCCGTGGCCCGCGGCCGTCACCGTCGCCACGGGGATGCCGAGGTCGCGCAGCGTGTCCTTGTCGCGCTCGAACATCCGCTCGAACGACTCGTCCGAGGGGGCGTCCCCGTAGCCCGCGACGGTGCGGCGGATCTGCTCCTTCGTCATCCGGCCCGGTGTGTGCACCAGGGCGATGACGAGGTTGAGCAGCCGCTCGGCGGGATGGATCTGTTCCGGCATCGGGCACAACCGTAGTGGCCGGTAGCGTAGACCGGTGATCACATGGCGCTCGGGTGTGGTGGAGCAGGTCGGACGGACGTGGCCGGGAGCGGTCGAGCTGACCGTCACCGTGGCCGACGGGGTGTCGGGCCCCGAGCCGGTGAGCGTCCGCGCGCTGGCGTACCCGGGGCTCGTCGGCACCCCCGCCGTGGGCGACACCGTGCTGCTCAACGTGTCGGCGCTCGCGCGCGGGCTGGGCACGGGCGGGTACGCGCTCGTCGTCGCGCCCGGCGCCGACCGGCTGCCCGCCGACCCGCCCGCCGGGCCCGGCCACCTCGTCAAGGCGCGGTACACCCCGCTGCAGGCGATGGTGCTCGGCGTCGACGACCAGGAGTCCCCGCACCACGAGCTGCTGCGCGACGCCGACGACCTCGCGGGGCTGCCGGTCGTCGTCGCCGACCTGCACTCCGCCCTCCCCGCCGTCGTCGCCGGCATCCGGTTCGCCGACGCGCGCCTCTCCGCCGGCGCCGACCCGCTGCGCGTCGCGTACGTGATGACCGACGGCGGCGCCCTGCCCGCGTGGTTCTCCATGGCCGTCGCCGGGCTCCGCGACGCCGGCTGGATCGAGGCCTGCCTCACCGCCGGCCAGGCGTTCGGCGGCGACCACGAGGCCGTCACCGTGCACACCGCGCTGCTGGCTGCCCGGCACGTCGTCGGCGCGGACGTCGTCGTCGTCGCCCAGGGCCCCGGCAACCTCGGCACCGGCACCCGCTGGGGGTTCTCCGGCGTCGCCGCCGGCGAGGCGGTCAACGCCGCGGGCGTGCTCGGCGGCCGGCCCGTGGCCTCGCTCCGGGTGTCCGGCGCCGACCCCCGCGAGCGGCACCTCGGCGTGTCGCACCACTCCCTCACCGCCTACGGCCGCGTCGCCCTCACCCCCGCCGACGTCGTCGTGCCCGTCTTCGAGCCCGCCGCCGCCGTGCCCGAGCAGCCCGGCCTGCACGTCCCCGACCCGCAGGAGCACCCCGAGGCCCACCTCGCGGCCGTCGGCCTGCGCGTCGCCCAGCAGGCGCGCGCCCTCACCGAGCCCGCCGGGCGGCACCGGCTCGTCGACGTGCCCGCCGGGGCCGACCTGCTCAGCGCGCTCGGCGGCTCGCCCGTGCGGCTGTCCACCATGGGCCGCGGGCTCGCCCAGGACCCCGCCGCCTTCCTCGCCGCGGCCGCCGCGGGCGTGCACGCGGCCCGGCTGGCGCGCGGGGC